>JAKEGI010000265.1 GCA_022615595.1 Bacteroidales bacterium
AACGGCGCTCCGATCTTTGATATGAATTCAAAGGCCATATCCATCTTTACCCTGATGCGGTCATCTCCTGTCATGCCCTCATAAGGAAAGTGCCTGGTAGCTGCACCGAAGGTGTCAGTGCCGTCGCCGCAGAATGAGTGCCAGTAAGCAACAGCATAACGGAGTACCTCCTTCATTTTTTTGCCGCCTACCTTTGCCTCGGGGTCATACCACCTGAACGCCAAAGGATTTCTGGAGTCCCTCCCTTCGTACCGGATCTTCCCTATCGCGGGGAAAATTTCTTTTTTTACTTTTTCAGACATGATAACAGATCATTTATATAGTTGATCATCAAGAATATTAACCCATTCCTGGTATTTTGTCTCATAGATTGCAGAGAGCTTTTCATCCGGTTCGCTCACTCCTATAGTCTCAAGACCACCGAATGCCTCCTTTTCGTTTTTATAATAACCGCATCCTATGCCTGCACCCCGCGCAGCGCCTGCCGAACCGTCAGTATTATAGAGTGTGATGACGGTGGAAGTGAGGCTGGCAAGAGTATCTCTGAATACGCTGCTTAAGAACAGGTTTGATTCACCGGCTCTGATGAGACTCGGGTTGATCCCTGTCTCCTTCATTATCTCAAGACCATACCTGAAAGAGTAGGCGATAGCCTCCTGTGCAGCCCTGAAGAGATGAGCCTGCCCGTGTATGTTAAAATTCAGTCCGTGAAAAGAGGATGATATATCAGAATTACGTAACATCCTTTCAGCCCCGTTTCCGAATGGCAAAAGGAAGAGCCCTTCACTACCGGGTAAAACAGCTGAGGACATTTCATTCATCTGCCTGTAGGTCAACCCGGCACCGGATATCTTATTAAGCCACGAATAAAGAATGCCGGTCCCGTTTATACAAAGAAGTACTCCAAGCCTCGGACTGATGTCGCTGTGGTTGACATGAAGAAATGTGTTTATACGCGACTGCGGATCGAATTTCATATCATCGGTTACCCCGTATATGACACCTGATGTACCGGCCGTGGTAGCAACCTCTCCGGGTGACAGTACATTCAGCGCCAGTGCGTTGTTGGGCTGATCTCCTGCCCTGTATGATACCGGTATGCCAGCCGGAAGACCTGTCTCTTCTGCTACGCTCCCTGATAATTTTCCCTGAAGTGAGAACGAAGGAACAGCTTCAGGCAGAAGGTCTCCGGGTATGCCATAATAATCAATCAGTTCCTGAGATATCCCACCTCTCTTGAAATCCCAGAAGATGCCTTCTGAAAGCCCTGTATATGAAGTCATTATGTCTCCGGTGAGTCTCATGGCAATATAATCACCAGGCAGCATGATTTTATGTATATTTTTGAAGAGGGCCGGTTCATTCTCCCTTACCCAGGCCAGTTTTGAAGCAGTGAAGTTGCCCGGTGAATTGAGGAGATGGTGCAGGCAGAAGTCTTTTCCCATCTTTTCAAATGCCCTGTTCCCTGTCTCTACCGCCCTGCTGTCGCACCAGATTATCGATGGTCTGAGCACTTTCCCGCCTTTGTCAACTGTTACGAGACCATGCATCTGATAGGCAATGCCTATTGCCCCCACCGATTTCTTTCTCTCCCCCAGCGGTTTGAGGCATGCCTTAAGAGCAACTGACAGGTTATTCCACCATGTCTCAGGATCCTGCTCGGCCCAGCCGGGTCTGAGAGCTTTTATCTCCATTTCTGTAGGAGGGTGAGATGCTTTGGAGAGTGTCTCGCCTGTCTCTCCGTCAATAACAGTGGCCTTCACTGATGAGCTTCCAAGATCGATTCCGAGTAATAACATACCGCTTTGTCTTGTATTTAATGTTCACATACTGTGAGGATAAAAGTACGGATATTTTCCGCTGCAACGTCAGGAGGAGTAACGTGAGACCCGTTCAGCACATACCAGTAGAAATTTGCGATTTGCGATTTGCGATTTGCGATTTTGACTATCGACTTTTAACTTTTGACTTTCGACTTTTTGTTTCTGTATATGCAACTCTTATCATCACAGAGGTGGCACTGATATGAAGCATATTTTACATTCTTCCCTATCGCAATGATTCCGCTGACAGACTTGACCGGATTCATCAGCCCCGATTCGGTCAGTGTGATGCCACAAAAATTGTCTTTAAAGAAGCTGAACAGCTTATGCTGCTCCGCAACATCCCATCCGCAGTAGCCCGGACTAAAGCGATTGGTGATCTCCTTGCCATTGGCAGCCATGCTCATTCGAAGCTCCTCCTGCATCCTGTCAGCAGCAGCCTCAACCACCTCTGATCCGATGACATCACAGACATAACCTCTGAGCAGATCGCCGTTTTTCATGCTCAGGCGACTCATCGCACCCACAGCCGGTCCGGCAGTACAGATGAAAAGAGCAATCTCATCCGCTTCCTTCATCTGCCTGTAGATAATTGGTTTGATGTTAAAAATTACATCTTCAACCTGTATTGTCCTGTGTTGACTGATGAGACTGATATCCTTAAAAACCCGGTACTCGGCCCTGATTTCACCCAGCGGCAATAGTTCTTCGGTTATCTCATTTATAAGCAGCGAGACCGGCTCAGGGGCAGTTCCGGGCTGGTATCCCATCCTTTGCTCAAGCACCTCGGCGCCGGGGATGAGCTCTCTGAACGTATACGTGAATCTGCTCAGGACCGTAATGTGCTTTGATAATGTTCAATAAACCTGATGGCATAATCATCCCTGCCGAGGAGCAGATCCGCTGCACGGACCAGTCCTGTTATTTTTTCAGGATTTGCTATGG
>JAKEGI010000266.1 GCA_022615595.1 Bacteroidales bacterium
ACACTGGGAGTGGGCAATTATTTCGTGCCGGTCTATGATGACGGTGACGTGCTCAGGGTTCACGGGGAGATGAACTATCCTTTCAACAGCAAGCTCTCATTTGCTCTCGACGGCAACTACTACAGGTACTCTCTTACCGGGCAGGAATATGCCTGGCACAGACCTGACTGGGATGGTACCTTCAGGGCAGATTACAATCTCAGGAACAAGATCATTGCCACCGCCGCAATAACGCTTATCGGGCAGAGACATGCACTTGTAAAGGCTCCTGAAAAAGTGGTGAGGCTTGATATGCATCCAAACCTCAACCTGGGTGCTGAATACAGATACACAAAGGCAATCTCATTCTGGGTCCGGGCCAATAATCTCTCGTACAAGAAATATTACGAGTGGAATTATTATCCTGCACATAACTTCATGATCCTGGCAGGGATAACTTACAGCCTGTGAGCTGTTCCGGTGCCCCGCAGATTGTTCATATCTCGGTGATCAAATTGTTGCCTGAATGAAGGTAAAATCAGTATGTTTTGTTACCTTTGCATGATTTAATAAATAACATATTATCAGCTGTTTAACAACTTGATTTTCAAAGTAAACTATTTCTGAGATGAGTAATGAGGAACTGAGGAAGAGGACTAATGATGTTGATGACTATTCAGCCGACAGTATTCAGGTGCTTGAGGGCCTTGAAGCCGTAAGGAAAAGGCCGGCGATGTATATTGGCGATATAGGGCTCAAGGGGCTCCATCACCTGGTATATGAGGTGGTCGATAACTCCATTGATGAGGCTCTGGTGGGCTACTGCAATCAGATTGACGTCACGATAAATGAAGATAACTCGATAACGGTCGTAGATAACGGTCGCGGAATACCGGTCGAGATGCATGAAAAGGAGAAGCGTTCAGCACTCGAGGTGGTAATGACTGTGCTGCATGCCGGCGGAAAATTTGATAAGGACTCCTATAAAGTATCAGGAGGTCTACACGGCGTTGGCGTATCTTGTGTCAACGCACTCTCGGCACAGCTTACCGTTGAGGTGAAAAGGCAGGGAAAAAGATGGTCACAGACCTACGAGAGAGGGAAGCCTGTCACACCTGTAAATATGATAGGCGAATCCGATACGACAGGCACCAGCACCACCTTCATACCTGACAACACCATCTTCCAGGTCACAGAGTTCAAATTCGAGATACTCGCAGCACGGCTCAGAGAGCTGGCATTCCTGAATAAGAACATACTTCTGACCCTTACCGACAGGCGTGAGATGGTTGAGAACGGCAACGGAATGCACCCGGTGACCGAAAGATTCTATTCGGAGAGAGGTCTCCCTGAATTTGTGGAATATCTTGATGTCAACCGCGAGAGGCTTATTGACAAGATCATTTACATCAATTATGACAAGGGGGAGATGCCTGTTGAGCTGGCGCTGCAGTACAACACATCATTCTCTGAGAATGTACACTCATACGTCAACAACATAAATACCATTGAGGGTGGGACACATCTAGCAGGATTCCGCAGGGGACTGACGCGCACGCTGAAGAAGTATGCCGAAGATTCAGGCATGGTTTCAAAACTGAAATTTGATATCAACGGTGACGATTTCCGTGAAGGTCTCACATCAGTTATCTCTGTCAAGGTAGCCGAGCCGCAATTTGAGGGCCAGACCAAGACCAAGCTTGGAAACTCTGAGGTTATGGGAGCTGTTGACATAGCTGTCAGCACTGCCCTGAGCAACTATCTTGAGGAGAATCCCAAGGATGCGAGGTCGATAGTACAGAAGGTCATTCTGGCAGCTACGGCACGACATGCGGCACGCAAGGCACGCGAGCTGGTACAGCGCAAGAATGTTCTTTCAGGCTCAGGGTTACCGGGCAAGCTGGCAGACTGCGCTGACCGTGATCCCGCCGTCTCTGAAATATTCCTGGTTGAGGGAGACTCTGCCGGAGGTACGGCCAAGCAGGGCCGTGACCGCCGCTTTCAGGCCATCCTTCCGCTTAGGGGTAAGATCCTTAACGTCGAGAAGGCGATGCAGCACAAGATCTATGATAATGAGGAGATCAAAAACATATTTACGGCACTGGGCGTGCACATCGGTACCGAAGACGACAGCAAGGCGCTTAATGTAGCAGGGCTTAGGTATGCCAAGGTGATCATAATGACTGATGCAGACGTTGACGGATCGCATATAACAACCCTGATAATGACCTTCTTCTTCCGCTACATGCATGAGCTGATTGAGAACGGGAATATCTATATAGCTACGCCACCCCTTTATCTGGTCAAGAAGGGTAAGGCAGAAAAGTACTGCTGGAACGAAGAGGAACGTGAGGCAGCTGTGAAGGAGATGGGACAGGGCAAGGACTCCAGTGTCACAATACAGCGTTACAAAGGTCTCGGTGAGATGAATGCCGAGCAGCTCTGGTCAACCACGATGAATCCGGAGACGCGTACCCTGAGGCAGGTGACGATTGAGAGCGCCGCAGAGGCCGACCATATCTTCTCCATGCTTATGGGTGACGAGGTGCCGCCGCGCAGAGAGTTCATTGAGAAGCATGCAAAGTATGCGAATATCGATGCCTAGGCTTTCTCTTTTTTTATTAACCTTCCTGCTCGTTTCACAGACTGAAGCACAGCAGCCTGATGCTGTTATCAGATCAATTTTCAACGAGGCTCTGACCGATACCACTGCCTATCATCATCTGCGCTATATTACCAAAAAGACCAGGGGCAGGATACCCGGATCAAGGGAGGCGCTGCTCGCAGTGGAGTATACTCGTCAGGCCCTGATTGATGCCGGAGCCGATACAGTTTGGCTGCAGGAGGTCACGGTACCGCACTGGGAAAGAGGTGAGGAAAAGGCAATGATCATCTCTGACGAATCCGGAATGAGAGAGCTGACAATAGCTGCCCTGGGCCTTTCGGTCGGAACGGCACAGGAGGGCCTTACCGCCGGAGTAGTTGAGGTTCACTCGTTCGATGAGCTGGCCAGGCTGGGAAAGGAGAAGATTGAGGGAAAGATTGTCTTCTTTAACAGGCCGGTTGATAATACGTTAATCAATACTTTTGCCGGTTACGGTGGAGCCGTGAACCAGCGTACACAGGGGCCCTCGGAAGCTTCACGCTATGGTGCGGCAGCGGTGATAGTCAGATCGGTCACACATGCCCTTAATGACTTTCCGCATACCGGAGTGACCAGGTATGCTGCCGGCATTAAACCAATACCTGCTGCTGCTGTCTCAACTATGGATGCGGGAATACTATCGGAAGCCCTGAAAAGAGATCCTGATTTAAAGTTACACCTGCTGCTGACCTGTAAAAACTACCCCGACACGATATCATATAATGTGATAGGGGAGATATATGGCTCCTCAAGACCCGGTGAGTATATCACCGTCGGAGGACACCTGGATGCCTGGGATAACAGCGAGGGAGCCCATGATGATGCCGGCGGATGCGTTCAGAGCATTGAGGTGATAAGGCTCTTTAAGAAACTGGGCGTCAGGCCCCGGAGGAGCGTCAGGGCTGTCATGTTCATGAATGAGGAGATGACCGGCACCGGTGGAAGAGAATATGCAGCCCGGGCAATGGAGAGAGGTGAGGTGCACTACGCGGCAATCGAGTCTGACAGGGGGGTGATGGCACCCCGGGGATTTACATTTGATGCTTCAGGTGAAAGACTCATGAAACTGAAGAGCCTCGCTGAATGGTTTGAACCATATAATATAAGGGATTTTGACCAGGGTGGCGGGGGATCAGATATTGCCCCCCTTAAACAACTCGGGACCCTCCAGATAGGGTATATTCCTGAAATACAGAGATACTTCTGGTACCATCATTCGGCCAATGACACCTTTGAGCAGGTAAATATCAGGGAGTTGCAGGGCGGAAGCGCATCCATGGCAGCACTGATTTATCTTCTTGATATATATGGATATTGAGTTTTAATATCTATTTTCGGTATTCAAATTCCTTATCAGATGTCAGAACAGAACCATCACACATTCAGAAAGAGTCTGAACCTTGTTGACTCATCTGCCATTGTTATTGGCTCAATGATTGGTTCAGGCATTTTTATTGTAAGTGCCGATATGGCACGCACTCTCGGCTCACCCGGATGGCTTCTGGTGGCGTGGCTCATAACCGGATTCATGACTGTGATGGGAGCGCTGAGCTTCGGCGAGCTGGCTACCATGATGCCAAAGGCCGGAGGTACATATGTATACCTCCGCGAGGCATACAATCCCCTGGTTGGTTTTCTTTACGGATGGACTCTTTTCCTTGTAATACAGACAGGCACAATAGCTGCAGTGGCAATGGCATTCGGGAAGTTCTTCGGAGTGATTATACCTTGGATCAGCGAGAGCAATATCCTCTTCACGGCCGGCCCTGTGAAGTTCTCGTCGGTTCATCTCATTGCGGTCGGGTCGCTGGCTCTGCTGACATGGATAAACTCACGGGGAATAAAAACAGGGAAACATGTTCAGAATACATTCACATTCACCAAGGTGATAATCCTGATACTGCTTCTCCTTGCCGGTTTCTTTTTTGCAGGGACAGAAGGCTTCAAGGCCAGCTCAGGCTATTTCTGGCAGGCGGCTTCGCTTGATAAGGTCACAGGGATTGTCACCCCCATAAGTGGCATGATGATAGTTGTGGCCCTCGGTATGGCGATGGTAGGCTCGCTCTTCACATGCGATGCATGGACCAATATAACCTTTGCCTCGGCCGAGGTGGTGAATCCAAAACGGACATTGCCTCTCAGCCTCTTCTGGGGAACATTGATTGCTTTTCTTCTCTTTTTCCTTTCCAACATCGTATATGTCAAGGTTATGCCCCTCAGAGGAGTTCCTGAAGGTGTCGACGTCATTGAGAGAGGAATGGCCTTCGCCACCAACGATCGGCTGGGAACAGCAGCGATCTCCACAATATTTGGCGATTATGCAGCATTGATAATGGCAATCCTGATTGTGATATCCACCTTCGGATGCAATAACGGACTTATCCTTTCGGGCGCAAGGGTCTATTATGCCATGGCTGCCGACAGACTCTTTTTCAAAGGAGTAGGGAGACTGAACAATAATGCCGTTCCTGGTAACGGACTGTGGGTACAGTTCATCTGGGCGTCACTGCTATGCCTGTCAGGATCATATTCTCAGCTGCTTGATTATGTGGTTTTTGCAGTGCTTATCTTTTATGTTCTTACTATTTTGGCAATATTTGTCCTGCGGTTCAAAAAGCCCGACGAGGAGAGACCATACAAGGCATTCGGTTACCCGGTCATACCTGCGGTCTATATCCTGCTTGCTTCCACAATAATGTTCATACTTCTGATTTACAAACCAAAATTCACCTGGCCGGGACTTATAATAGTAGTACTGGGAATACCTGTCTATTACATCTGGACCCGTCTGATTAAGAAAAACTAGGATGGAGATATTTCACACTGTTTTTGAATGGTATATGGCCAACCTTAACTATTATACCATCTTTCTGTTAATGGCTATTGAGAGTTCTTTTATCCCCTTTCCATCTGAGGTGGTTGTTCCTTTTGCAGCCTGGAAGGCTGCCGGGGGGTCGCTTTCATTTGCAGGGGTGCTGTTGGCTTCAACAACCGGCGCCATGGTGGGAGCCGTATTCAATTATTACCTTGCTCTCTGGCTCGGCAGGCCAGTGCTCTATCGTCTTGCAGATACGCGCTGGGCACATATGCTGCTCATTCACCCTGAGAACCTTGAAAAGGCCGAAAAGTATTTCGTCAAACATGGAAAGGTATCGACATTCAT
>JAKEGI010000267.1 GCA_022615595.1 Bacteroidales bacterium
CAGCAGGAGCATAAGAGCTGAGAAGGGAGAGACGATACTTTCGGCTCTGAACCGCAACGGCATAATGATCCCCACCCTTTGCCGCATGCAGGAATTTACCCCCACCGGCGCATGCCGTATGTGTGTTGTTGAGGTGGAAGGGAGGGAGAGGCTGGTGACTGCCTGTTCAGCGCTGGTAGAAGAGTGGATGAAGATACGCACTCACTCGCCGCGGGTGATAAAGGCAAGGAAGACTATTGTTGAGTTGCTTCTCTCAAACCACCCTGATGATTGCCTCTACTGCGACCGCAATCTCGACTGTGAGTTGCAGAAGCTGTCAGACCAGCTTCAGGTGAGGGAGAGGCGCATACGGGGAAGCAAGATAAGGCCGCACCGTGACCAGTCGAGCCCGGCCATTGTCAGGGAGCTTTCAAAATGTATCCTGTGCGGACGCTGCATCAGGGTATGTGAAGAGGTTGTTACAGCAACATCAATTGACTTCATCGGCAGGGGCCGTGCAACTCATGTCGGACCGGCCATGGACCGCGACCTGAACTTCTCAAGCTGCATCCACTGCGGACAGTGTGTCCTCGTCTGCCCGACAGGTGCTCTGCACGAGAAACATTATGTCACGGAGGTACAGGAGCAGTTAAGCAGGAGCGATGTAACCCGTGTGATACAGTATTCACCGCTGGTGCCTTTTGCCCTTGCAGATGAGCTTGGAGTGAAGTATCAGAGAGACTTTGGCAGGGTTCTCAATGCTGCCCTGAGAAAGATAGGATTTGAGAAGGTATTCCTTTCAGGTGCCGGGACAGACATCCTGATCAATGAGCTGACGGATGCTGTCACCGCTGGCAGGGCTGCAGGCGGAAATAAACCTGTTGTAATTTCAGCATGCCCTGCATGGGTCAAATACTGTGAGCAATTCTTTCCTGAATTCCTGCCCATGCTTTCAACCCTCAAGACACCCCAGCAGATATCAGGTGCGATAATCAAATCGGCATTGCCTCCGGCAGATGAGAAGTCAGGGGTATATACTGTCTCAGTAACACCCTGTACGGCCATGAAGTTTGAAGCACGCCGTGACAGCATGACGCGCAAAGGCATCAGTGACATAGATACAGTACTCACTGTGAGGGAGCTGGCCCGCCTGGTAGTCCTTTACGGTATTGACATAACGAACATCGATCCGGAGCCCGCTGACGAACCCCTTTCACACCGCAGCTCCGCTGCCTTGCTGGCAGAGACGGCAGGAGGCCTTACTGAGGCAGTGCTTCGTTCACTGGCTCTCAGGGCAGGAGGGAAGGAGTCAGATAAGGCTGCCATAAAGAAACTCCGGTCAGGCAGCTCATTCAGGGAGGCGACAGTCACGGAAGGAGAAGTCACCTGGTCTGTTGCTGTGGTTGACGGATTGAAGGGACTGGAAAAACTGAGAGAGATGCTTGACAGAGGATCGGTATATGACCTTGTTGAGGTGATGGCCTGCCCCGGTGGATGCGTGAACGGTGGCGGTATGATCCCTGCCGGATCGAAGGAGGCCGTCAGGCAACGCTCGAGGTTCATTTATCAGGCTGATGAGCAGGATGCAGTGAGAGGACCGGAGAACTCAACCACTGTTTCGCTGCTGTATGATAATACTTTCAAACAGTGTCCCGACCTGACTGAAGGGCACCTTTTTCATACACACTTCTCTAAAAGGGATGTTTTGCTTTAACAGTTCCAATGGAGGGGCTCGACATGAATGAGCGGAAGAAGAACCTCGCGACTTATGACCGTATTGATCTTTCGGTCCGCTATTTATCATATTCAATAACTGATAATGAGATAATTTTAACTTTGTTAATTGATGAACAGTAAAAAATACACGGTTCTGGTTGCGGACGATGATCCGGATTATCTTTTTCAGGTGGCACATCACCTGAAGAAATGCGGATATGAGGTGATGGCAGTCGAGAGTCAGGCAGAGGCGGAGCAGGTTTTTTCGAAGGTGAAGCCTGATATAGCCGTATTTGACCTTATGATGGAGAGCGATGACAGCGGCTTCATTCTCTGTTACAAGATCAAGAGGCTCTACCCTGAGGTACCGGTGATACTGGCAACCGCAGTGGCCCGTGAGACAGGTGTCACCTTTGGTCTCAGCAGCGAGCAGGAACGTGACTGGATAAGGGCTGACCTCTACCTCGAAAAGGGTGTCAGACCTGAACAGCTTGACCAGGCAATAAAGAAACTGTTGAGTTGTATCACGGTGTCATAAATGTGGAGAGTGTTCCCGACAAAGGATCGGTCTTCAGGGTTATTATTCCAAAAAATCAGGTTACCAATATTAAGGCAGAATTATGAAAAAACTACCGGGTAAAACAGTTGAGCGTCTCAGTGAGTACAGACGCGCCCTTCTCGGGTCACTCGAAGAGAGCAGAAGTTATATTTTTTCTCATGAGCTGGCAGGCCTGCTGCACATCACAGCAGTACAGGTCAGGCGCGACCTCATGCTTATCGGTTATAGCAGCGTGATGCGCAAGGGGTATGATATCAGGGAGCTCATAAAGACAATAGGTGATATCGTGGATGCACCAAAAGGCCTTAATGTGGCAATCATCGGCATGGGAAACCTCGGTCGCGCCATCACAGGCTATTTCATGGGCAAGAGAACCAAACTGAATGTGGTCGCTGCCTTTGACATAGACCCTCAGAAGGTTGACAAGGTGGTGTCAGGTGTCAAATGTTACCATTCTGATGATTTCAAAAGGCTCAGGAGTGAGCTTGACATTTCAATAGCCATTCTGACAGTGCCTCCTGACCAGGGAAAAACGGTTGCTGCCCAGATTGTCAGCCATGGGGTCAAGGGTATCCTGAACTTCACCACCGTTTCGCTCAATGTGCCTGAGAGCGTCTATCTCGAGGAGTTTGACATGATCACCTCCATAGAGAAGGTAGCTTACTTTGTGAAGGAGAACCAGTAGAGTAAGCTGTTAATGAGGATTTTCAGGAGTTTTGAAGAAGCTGCAGCAATCCCTTCGCCTGTAATAACTACAGGTACCTTTGACGGAGTACATATAGGACATAAGACAATTCTTCGAAGGCTGAAGAGTCTTGCTGCCATGCATGGCGGCGAATCAGTCCTTATTACCTTTCACCCTCATCCGCGTGCGGTGCTTTATCCTGAGAATCTTAATGGCTATCTTTGTATGATAGTTTTAGGGGAGGAAAATTTAAAATCGTTACAATGAAATTTAACCCGGAAAAATGTGCTGTCCCGGATCTTCGGATGGAGCCTTTTATTGACCATGCAGAGATATGGTCACATCTGAACGGTACTCAGCCTGACAGGAACAGGGTAAGAGACATAATAGCGAAGTCGCTCTCCAAGGAGCGTCTCACGCTGGCTGAGACAGCCGTGCTCATCAACGCCGGGGGAGAACTGGTTGAGGAGATAAAGGAGGGAGCAAGAGAGCTTAAGAAAAAGGTATACGGAAACAGAATAGTACTGTTTGCACCTCTCTATATCGGAAACAAATGCAGCAATAATTGCATGTATTGCGGTTTCAGGGTCACCAACACAACTGCAAAAAGAAAGACACTAACTGATGATGAGATC
>JAKEGI010000268.1 GCA_022615595.1 Bacteroidales bacterium
ATTACGCCTCAGTTTTACCATCACTTGCGAGTCTGATATCTCAGAAGCTGGATGCCGATGTCTTCATCTCCGGGAGCATCAGTAAGGCAGGAGACTTAGCACGGTTAAATGCACAATTAGTCAGGTCAGAAACTGATGAGGTAATTAAATCTTTTCAGCTTGAAGGCCCTTCTGAGGAGATGTTGTATGTGATCGATTCAATCTCAGGCATGGTGATGGATTTTCTAGTGATATCAAAACTGATAGGTGAATTACCGCCCTATCTGCAGCACCTGCCGACAACAACCTCTCCGGAGGCTTACAGGTGTTATGTACAGGGGGAAAATGCCAGAGGTAGAAGAGACTTTGTCACTGCCAGGAAAATGTTCGAACAGGCGCTGGCACTCGATTCAAATTATACACACATGGCATTGATGCTCTCGGTAGCATGTACCAACCAGGGATTATATGAGGAAGCAAGAAGATGGAATGACCTTGCGTACAAAAAGATCGAGACCATGCCTTTACGCCTTAAGATCCTTACTTATAAAAACAATTCTTTCTTCTATGAAACACCTCTTGAGGAGATTAAATACCTGAGACAATTCCTTGAAATTGATGATCAGTTTCCCGGTACATATTATGATATTGGGTTGAGGTATAGTAACATGCTTCAATATGACAAGGCAATACCTGAGTTTGAGAAGGCGCTGAAAATTTATGAAAAGCTTAATATTAAACCATGGTGGATTTACAACTACAGCGAGCTTGGATATGCATATCACAACACCGGGCAATATAAAAAGGAGGAGAAACTCTATATTAAAGCTGAAAAAGATTTCCCTGGAGAATCCACACTTATCTGGAGACAGGCAATCCTCTATCTTACAGTTGGTGATTCAGTAAAGGCCGACACTTATCTTGATAAATATAAAGCGATCTACAAGGATAACTTATGGTCCGAGGCCGCTCTTGCAAGAAATCTTGGCTGGGCCTACACGCAGGCTTACATGTATGATGAAGCAGAAGTGTCGTTTCGCAGGGCTGTCAGCCTGGACCCTGGTAATGGTTTCTGGTATTATTACCTCGCAAATCATCTGATAGATAAAAACAGGAATGTTGAGGAAGGCCAGCTGATGATAGACAAAGCACTTGAATTATCTCCTAATTATGAAGGCGTGTTTCTTAATTGCAAAGGATGGGGATTATATAAGCAGGGAAAACTGAAGGAAGCTTTGGAACTTCTTGAAAGAAGCCGCGATCTGCAGTTCAATTACAATCATGAAAGCTACCTGCATCTGCAGGAAGTTAAACAGGCCATTGCTGCTGCCGGACAGAATTGATACGGTCTCAGTTATTGAAACGATCAGAATCTCTGCCTGAGCTGAATGTACACAGTATTATAAGAGTTAACGGACTCAAATGTACCCTCATAGTTGACAGAGAGGGAAAGCTTTTCGACAATATACCAGGCAAAGTTGAACTCTCCAATATGCTGTTTAAAGCTTATGTCGCCTTCGGTAAGGCTGTTCATTACATAGCTGTAGCCAATACCTGACCGTAACCTGCCACCCGCAAAATCCTTACCGAGATCAATACCTCCGATAACCAGATCAGAATGGCTGGTCATCAGATAAGACCCTGATAATGTTGCAGTCAATCTCAGTCCTGGAATGTCATTGTAGGTATAATATCCATTTATGCTTTTTGTGGGTTGAGGATCGCTCTTCAGAAACCTGTATCCGGCCTGAAGTCCCGTAGTCATATTACGGTTTATCCGCCAGCTGCCATTCAGCCTGTAACCCTGCCTCATGCCCTCTTCCAGTATCCTGTCTGTAAATGATTTGTACGTCTCATAGTAGATTACATTTCTTCTCGCATCATAAGAACCGCTTATTGAAAATTTTCCCGATAATCTGTATGACAGCGACAGGTATAACCCGGTAAGATCAAGTGTCGTTACCGGAACGTCGTTCTTGAGCATATAGAGATCAACCTCTGCAGAGGTAAAAAGATTAAGATTCTTAATCAGACTGTTCGAGTGCTGAAAATAGAGGAACCTCCTGTCAGTGGTAAAATCATTTGTCTGTTCGACATAGGCAATGGAGCTCTGACTTGATTGTCGGCCCCGCTTCGTCGAGTACCCGAACCAGGCACCGTATTGAAAAAGAGAGAAATTAAAGCCATAATCCATGTAGTCTGGCCTTGACCCTGCAATAACCCCGAAAGAAAAGTTCCTGAAATTTTTCTCAAACTGAATGCCATCAACTGCGCCCATACCTGAGATCACAGGATTAATCCTTCTGCCTAATATTATGCTGGTTGAATTGTTGAAATCGTATCTGGCGGAAAGATTATATATTTTGAGGGCACTGAAAATGTTATCACTGACATTCTCCCATTCTCCCTGCTTATGATTAAATGAGGTATGGGTCTCGAATGAAAATTTCGATCCCCCGATTTGCGGAACGTACAGTGATAATGTGTATCTGAAACGCTGTGAACCCGGCCTGTCTGTATCTGAAAAATATGTATACGAGTTCGCTGAGATTGTTCCCCGCAATTTTTGTTTCTGGCCAGACTGCTTTGGAGAGTCTGTGGTATCTGTCTCCATGACAGGTTGTTCAGCAACTTTTTCCACAGGAACTGCCACACCTGTTTTTCCATTTGCTTTCTCTTCCCTGATACGGGCAATAACTATATGATCTATCGAGATTATATGCCCTGTTATTGAGGTGCACAGACAGGAGACTGATGACAACCCATTAACAATTAGTGCCGGTGAAAGCTTATCGTCACCCGGGATATAGAGGGTATCGCCAATATTTATCCCTTCTGACGATTTGAATCTGACATATATATTCTGGGAGCTCACAAACGAGACCTTTCCAACACGCTCAACAAAGTCTGACTGCGCCTTTGCAGTGGCAGCCATGATGGTGATTATCAATATGGTGAGAAATATTCTCATCGGATTATGTGTCTGAAGGTCTGAAGGTCATAAGTCTGAAGGTCAAATAGTTTCAAGGTTTCATTGTTTCAAAGTTTCAAAGTTCCTCTATAACCGATAACCAAAAACAGCATAACCGCAAAACCTGATAACACCGATTACTGATTACCGAATACCTCCTTTCTCCTTTTTTCTAATTTAATCTGCATCACCCCTTGGGTGACAGTCAAGGCATGCAGCACTATCATATGAGTACCCGTTTTCCTCCCGGTGCTTATTGTCCATATCAGTTTTATTATGCTCATGACAGCTCAGGCAGGTGAATTGCGAGTAGTTAGCCGGATTCGGATGACATTCAGCACAAGATGACCATACGCCCTTGTGTTTACCTGAATAGATAGGGAACGACTGGCTGTCATGCTCCGTGAATTTCGCCGGACTCCATCCCGGAGTAAGTGTATGGCAGTCATTGCAGGTTATGGTGAATCCCATTGTCGAGTGAACGGGATTTGTTGTGGCTTCATAGTCGGCCTGATGGCAGGAATAGCAATCAGGACTGAGCCCGGCATAGCTGCCTGAGACGTGACAGTCATTACAGTCGGGAACCGAATGCCCCTCGCTTAGCGGGAAGAAACTATGTATGAACCCTGCACCATCCCAGCTAAGTGCATTGACCGGATGACATGAGGTGCAGTCTTCAGAGAAGCCGGCTTCAGCATGAGCCGGAGCTGTTGCTGACTGGTAATCGTCACGATGACAGTCTATACAGTTAACCCCCAGGACATCAAAGCGCACAAGACTTTCAGACTGATGGCAGTCAAGGCAGTCGGCAGTACGATGTGCCCCAAGGAGTGGAAAGCGGCTCATCTGGTGAATTTCAGTGATGTTAGTCACAAGCCAGGAGAAGGTTGTATGGCACCGTGAACAATCGTGTCCTACGGTCGACTGATGTATATCTGTATGGCAGTCATTGCATTCCGTTGCAGCATCAGGAAAAACCAGGGTTGGATGGCACAACCTGCAGTCAATCTGTGTGTGCTGACCGGTCAGTGGGAGCCTTGTCTTGTTATGATCAAAGGAATAGATTTTTTTATCGAGATGCCACCCTTCCGGAGAGTGGCAGAGGTTGCAGCTCAATTTGAAATCCTCGCCATGAGGGTGGCTATCTCTCTGCCTGAAGAAGAGAAATATGCTGCAGATCAAAACTAATGACAGGATTCGCATCTGTAGTCTGGAATTTTATATCTGATATATAGAGTTGATCCCTCCTTTTGAGGCTTATGACAGGAGGCACAGGGTACTGCAGCATGTTTACCGTCAAGTTTGAACGCTGTACGGTTGTGATCAAATGCTGAAGCTTTCCAGTTCTCTGTCCCGTGACAGTCAATGCAGTTTGTTCTCCCGTTCTTTTCAAACTGCTTATTATGATTATCAGGATGGCAGGCTGTGCAGTCAGCAGACAGTCCTGCAAACTTTTGAGTAATCGCACCGTCGGAACCTGCCCTGAAATGG
>JAKEGI010000269.1 GCA_022615595.1 Bacteroidales bacterium
ATCCTGCCATGCTTCATCTCCGGATGCGTAATCAGATAATCCATCGCGGTTACAATCTCTGAAAGTCCTGCCTTATCATCTGCACCGAGAAGAGTGGTTCCGTCAGAGGTGATGATGGTCTCTCCTCTGTAACGCCTCAGTTCAGAGAAGTTGCGTGGTGAGAGTACTATCCCTTTTTCCTCGTTGAGGGTGATGTCTCCTCCGTTATAGTCATAATGTACCTGCGGATTTATGTTTTCCGACGGTGCCTCCGGACTGGTATCCATATGTGCGATAAAGCCGATCACAGGCCTCGCTGACCTGGTGTTTGCAGGCAGTGTGGCCATCACATAGCCGTTCCCGTCGAGGGAGACCTCGGATAAACCTATCCCTTCCAGTTCAGAGACAAGTTTTTCTGCGAAAAGCATCTGGCTGATCGATGAGGGCGAGATGGCCGAGGACTCATCCGGCCTGGTGTCGTGCCGTACATAGGCAAGAAACCTGTCAAGGAGTTTTTGCATCAGGTGTTGGTTGCTTCAGAGGTTAAATGTAACGCAACAACCTGAGAAAACCAACAGCAGCAATTCTATTCCATGACTGATGTCACCTTAGTATCAGGTTCCCCAGCAATACCCTGCCGCTTTTCCAGTAGGCCCTGAAGTAGGGATCGTCAGAGATGTATATCACCTCTCCTTCACCTATCCTCTCAGAGGCGATGACATTGGTGTTCCTGACCTTCTGGCAGAACTTGTACCCGGCAAAGCCTGCAACAGGCTTGTTATCTGTTATATACCCTATATTTCTTCCTTTTTCAAGGAATGGGAAACCGGTGTTTCTCTTCATCAGGAACCACTCTTTTCCCATGCCAAAGGCATATGGATGGGTATCATCAAGCCTGACCCTGAAGATGGCGCCTGATGACCTGTCGGTGGCGGCTATACGTCGCTGGTCTTCGTAGCGGGTAAGGAGTGTTGTGTCTCCCACGGTGCTTTTCACACTCTTTTTATCCTCCGTTTCCTTTGCTTCTGTTGCCTTGCCCAGCTCGGTAGTCTTCTCTGACCTGAAGAGTGCCATGGCATTGTCTATGGCAACCACTCTTCCTCCATCCTTGACAAATGCCATTATGCGATCTTTTGCTTTCGTATAGTCTCCTCCGGGGAGTACCAGGATGTCATAATCTGAGAGGTCACTGTCGGGCAGGTCGGCTCCTTCGATCACCGTCACCGGGAACTCAAGCTCACGCTCCATGTAGTACCATATCTCACCGAACGCCTGTGAAGTCCCTTCGCCACCTGCGAGTGCCACTGCCGGGGCTTTGTTCACAGGAGCGTAATCGGAGCCGATGTCTTTTCCTTCAGTCACCAGGCCGCTGCTGAGCTTCACTGCAGTGATGTTGCTTTTTGATGCAGCCTCAGCCACCTTCCTGTCAAAATCAACAGCCTTCATGTTATCTCCACTGGCAACTATCACTGATCCCCTTCCGAAAGTTTTTCCTTCAGTGACAAAGGGTTTAATGTTGTACCGTACGTTAAGACCGCTTTTATATAGCTCGGCCATGAACCTGAGTTCATTGAAACCGGTCATGGGTGCTGCGTAAGCGTAGGGTTTCATACTGTCAACGGGTAGGGCAGCGGCAGTCTCTGCGGCGGGCGCCTCGGCAGCGGCCAGTTTCTCTTCGACCGCATAGGCCTCGATGTTATAAACATAAGGCAATGCCCAAGCTGTCAGATCGTAGCTGATTGAGTCTGATGACTTCGAGTCAGGTTCGAAAAGCACCTGCATCAACCTGCCCTGAGGCTGAAAGGCGCTGATGATCAGGTCATTTTTCTCAACCGTTACGTTGCCCTCCCTGTCAGACCTGTAATCATACGCCGTAAGTTTCCTGCCTGTCACACGCGGTGAGGAGTATCTTATCTGGTTGCTTTCGAGAAGATTCTTAAGCGATGTCAGAGAAGCTGCGTCATTTGAGCCTTTTATTACAATTGTTTTGTATTTGAAAGTGGGATTGGTTGTTGCTGAGCGAAAGAATTCGCCGAACTCCTTAAGCAGCCTCTCACGGTTGTCATTTGCAGCAGCTATCATGCCGATGGATGACAGGTAGTGTCCTTCAATACGCTGCTTAAGAGTGAGTGTATCAACTCCTTCACGGTTGAATGTCAGTCCGGCCTGCGCACCGCCGCCCTGCTCAATAGTGAATCCCATGGCACCGTTGAAGAGAGGCCATGTATCACCGAAGCTGGGGCAGAAGAGGTCAAAGTTGTCTTTTGTGAAATAGAGGCGGTTTGCATCATCGAAGAGCTTTGCCGTTGTCTTGCCGGTGATGGTATGATACTCTTTCTGCCACGGTGTGATGGCCTCATGCCAGGGCTCTGCCCCGGGGGCGAAGAAGAATGAGCTGCCTGCACCCATCTCGTGAAAATCAGCATGAATGTGAGGCATGAAACTGTTATAAAGCTTCATCCGATGCTTTGTCTCCTGCTGTACATGCCAGCTCCAGTCGCGGTTCAGGTCAAACAGGTAATGGTTTAGCCTGGCGGAGGGCCATCCCTGGTTATGCTCCCAGGCGTTGGGGTCACTGCTGGGAGGGAAAGCCTGAGCCCTGAGGTAACGGGTGGTGAAAAGATCGCGTCCGTCAGGATTCTGACATGGGTCAATGATAATAATAAGGTTTTTGAGCCACTCGTCAGCACCCGGATAACTTTCCGTCACAAGAGTGTAAAGCACTTTCATGGCAGCTTCGCTTCCGACAGGCTCTGAACCGTGTACGTTATATGCAAGCCATACGATCGGTACCGCATCAGCAACAGGCTCACCGGGTGCCAGCCCGGCACGCTGAAGGTTGGACATCCTGATATTTTCAAGGTTGGCGAGGTTCACGGGAGAGCTGATGATACATACTCCGAGGGGCCTTCCTTCCCATGTGACGCCGTACTGAATGTATTCAGCATTGGGGCTTGCCTCTGCCATGTGGCGGAAGTAACCATCTATTAAGTGATGAAGAGTGAAACGCTCTCCCGGAGAGTAACCAAGAAACTGTTCAGGGGTCTTTAATTCCTGCGAACTAAGGTTGAGAGATACAAATGCTGCCACGAGCATGAAGGATACATAGTGCTTCATATTTCAGAATTAGAGTGTAAATATATTTAATTATGTCGCCCTCTGTTTTTCACGGTGCATGTTCTTTGACAACTTAAAGAGTGTGCGATACTAACTTCATTATATTTGCTGATCTAATGACTCTATTCATTCATTAACACTAAAATCATGAAAAACAGGATCAGTCTCTTACTCACCTCAGCACTGTTGCTTCTCACTGTTCTTATCTCAGCACAGCGGCCCGGTATGCAGAATAACCAGCCGGGACTTATTAAGTGGCTTGATGATAACCGGATGCTTCTTCAGACCTTTGATGATCAGAAGAAGCTCCTAATCACCGAGTATGACTGCAAGACAGGTAAGTCAGTTGTTGTAACGGATTATAAGAGCGATGCAGATAAGCTTCGCGAACTGCTCCCCGAGGGTGTTCAGCCCGGTACCGGCCAGGCAGTTGCGTCTGACCGGCAAGCGGTTGTGGTGAGTCGCGACAATGACCTCTGGTATTTCACGGGGACGGATCGTGCAGGCAAGCGCCTCACCAGTGATGCCGACCAGGAGGTGAACATGCGCTTCGCTCCCGGAGACAGGAAGATAGCCTACACAAAGAATAAAGAGCTGTATGTTTTTGATCTTGACCAGAACAGGGAGATCAGGCTGACTTTCGATGCCACCGACAAGATTTACAACGGATGGGCGTCATGGGTCTATTTCGAGGAGATACTTGGGCGCGCCTCGAGGTATGCAGCCTTCTGGTGGTCACCTGATGCCACACGCATAGCTTACCTCCACACAGACGACAACCCTGTACCTCTTTTCAACCTGATTGCACTTGAAGATACTGACGGGGTTCACGGACGTATGGAAACCACTCCCTACCCGAAGCCGGGAGACCAGAACCCGAAGGTGAAGATGGGAGTAGTGGAGATAGCCACCGGAAAAACAACATGGGTGAAGACTGACGAAACCATCGACCAGTATATCGCATGGCCGTCATGGACACCTGACAGCCGCAACCTGATGGTACAGGTTCTTAACCGTGACCAGAATGACATGAAGTTTATCCTTGCCGATGTTGCTACAGGTGACTTCAGGGAGGTATATCGTGAGACCAGGCCCACCTGGGTTGACTTTTTCGAGGATATCCATGTGATGAATGACGGAAGCGGATTCATTGTCAGAAGTTACCGCAGCGACTGGCATAACCTCTATTACTACGCATGGGATGGCAAACTCATCTCTCAGATCACTGCCTTTGACTGGAAGGTGACAGAAATTGTGAGGGTTGATGAAGCACGAAAGGAGGTTTACTTCAACGGAACAGGACCTGATGCTCTCGACAACCATCTTTACAGGGTGAGGATCGATGGAACCAAACTGCAGCAGATGACATCAGGTGCAGGCTATCACTCAGCTTCTGTTTCACCAGGCGGTTCCTGGTTTCTTGATACCTGGAGCAGCATCAGTGATCCGGGCGGAATTAACCTTATTGACAAGAAGGCAAAGGTTGTCCGGAGTATCTATACCCAGGAGGTGACGGCCTATGATCCTGCGCTCCACCAGAGGACCGAGATTGTCAAAATAAAAACCGCCGACGGGCTTTTTGACATGCCTGCCATGATAACATACCCGCTGAATTTTGACCCTGCCGTGAAATACCCTGTCATCTTCACAATATATGGTGGCCCCGATGCCGGGAGCATACGCAACAGGTGGACCGGCTACCAGCCAAGGTGGTATGCTGAGAACGGTATCATAACAATAAATGTTGACCATCGCGGATCAGGCCATTTCGGGAAGAAGGGGACTGACTACATGCACCGTTCTCTTGGTAAATGGGAAATATCCGACTATTCTGATGCCGTGAAATGGCTTCGTGAAAAGCCATGGGTTGATGCTTCGCGGATGGGAATAACCGGAGGCTCATACGGTGGTTATACTACCTGCATGGCTATGACTCTCGGTGCAGACTACTGGACCCACGGCATTGCAGACTATTCGGTAACCGACTGGAGGCTTTACGATAATGTCTATACTGAAAGGTTCATGGATACACCGGAGGATAATCCTGAAGGGTACAAGAACGGTTCAGCCCTTACCTGG
>JAKEGI010000270.1 GCA_022615595.1 Bacteroidales bacterium
GCACCTGCCTCAGGCATGGTCATATATAAGCGTGAATGGGGTGGCGCCAAACGAAAAGTAGGCTCTGAGATAAATGCCTGGGATCCTGTGGTGGCAACGCTTCCCGACCTCACATCAATGATCTCGAAGACATATGTTAATGAGATTGATATCAGCAAAGTGAAGGTAGGACAGAGGGTCAGGCTCACAGTTGACGCCTTCCCTGAGAAATCATACACCGGAGTAGTAACCAGCGTAGCCAATATTGGTGAGCAGCTTCCCAATACTGATGCAAAGGTGTTTGAGGTAATAACGAAGGTTGATGGTTCAGACCCTATCCTCAGACCCTCCATGACCACCGGTACACAGATCATAACACAGACCTTCAGTGATGTGGTTTACATTCCGCTTGAGACCGTCTTTGCCTCCGCAGACAGCGTACCTTTTGTATATAAAAAGGATGGAGCACGCCAGGTAGTTGTACTGGGAGAGTCAAACGAAAATGATATCATTGCCGAGCAGGGACTGAAACCGGGTGAAAGACTCTATCTCTCTATACCTGAGGATGGAGAAAAATTCAGGCTTCACGGTGAAGACCTGATAGCAGTCGTCAAGGAGCGCAAGAAGCAGAAGGCTGAGGAGGACAGAAAGTCTCAGAATAAAGAGATACCTGCAGTCATGGGAACAGACATGACTCCTGAGCAGAGGAGGGCGTTTATGCAGAACCTTACACCTGAGCAGCGCGAAGCTATGCGTGCAATGAGAAGCGGCACCGGGCAGGGAAGACCGGCAGGCACAGCAGGCGGTGATACCACATCCGCGCAGCAGACTGTTGTGGTTCGTACCAGGTAATATTTGGAGAACTTGACCAAGGGAAATAACGTAATAGAAAATGTTAAAAAGATACCAGCACGATATACGCATTGCCGTTGAGTCAATTTTGGCAAACAAGCTGAAATCGATACTCACGGCCCTGGGTATAATATTTGGCGTGGCCGCAGTGATCAGCATGCTTGCAATCGGCAAGGGAGCGCAGCAGGAGATACTTGACCAGATTAAAATGGTAGGCGTAAATAATATCCTGATCAGCCCGATAGTACAGGAAAAGGGAACTGAGACCGAGGAGGGGGAGAAACAGTTGAACAAGTTCTCACGGGGACTAACCCTGCTTGATGTTGATGCCATACGCAGCAGTATCCCTGCAGTGAAGAGGATCAGCCCGGAAATATCATACAATTCGACTATAGTACTTAATGGGATGAGATACTCAGCCAAACTGGTCGGAGTGGCGAATGACTATTTTGATCTTTATAACCTCCCCCTCTCTCAGGGCATGTTCTTTAACGATTACCAGGAGGAGTACGGAATCCAGGTCTGTATCATTGGGGCAAATATCAGGGCGAAGTTCTTCAGCCAACTGGACCCCCTGGGTCAGTATATAAAATTTGATAATGTCTGGCTGAAAGTGATCGGGGTACTCGAAAAGACAAATGTCTCTCTTACAGGCTTCGAAGAGCAGGGGGTTAATGTCTATAACGACAATATATATATCCCTATCAAGACGATGCTGATGCGTTATCAGAACAGGGCTCTTGTAAACACAAAGCTTGCCACACAGGCTACCTCTGTTAGTGTTTTCGGAGGCGGGATGCATATGTCCAGAGTGGTGGTGAGCAGTTCTGACGCTTCAACAAGCGCCGAGACCAATTATAATCAACTTGACAAGATCGTTGTTCAGGTTCAGGAGACAGAGCAGTTGACTCCGACCACAGAGGTCCTTAGCAGGATGATGCTCAGGAGGCACTCAAATGTCAAGGACTTTGAGATCACGGTGCCCGAACTGCTGCTGAAGCAACAGCAGCGCACAAAGGATATATTCAACATAGTTCTCGGAGCCATAGCCAGCATTTCTCTAATTGTCGGAGGGATTGGCATCATGAATATCATGTTCGCCTCTGTCATGGAGAGGATAAAGGAGATAGGGACAAGAATGGCCATAGGTGCCAAGAAGATGGATATTGTTGTGCAATTCCTTTCAGAAGCCGTGCTGATAAGCGTCACCGGCGGTTTTATAGGTGTATTTTTCGGGATTATTCTCGCTGTTGCCATCCAGGAGATAGCGGGGATAACTACTATAGTGTCACTTTTCTCCATCGTGGTTGCATTCGGTGTCTCAGCCGCTGTTGGAGTGATCTTCGGATATTCACCTGCCAAACGTGCCTCGGAGAGAGACCCGATCGAGTCACTTCGTTATGAATAATTAAGAGTCATGAAAAGAGTCATATTTATTTTAATAATCATTCTATCAGTATTTGTTACGCCCGATCTCAAATCACAGGAGATAAAGCGCCTTACACTTGATGAGGTTATAATGCTGGCTGCTGAGCAGTCGCCCGATGCCATGATTGCAAAACACCGGTTCCGTTCGAGTTACTGGCAGTACAGGACCTTCGTGGCCGAGTACAGGCCTTTGCTCACTTTTAACGGTACAGTTCCGAACTACAGCAGTGCCTACAACAGGGTATGGAACTCATCAACGCAGGAGTATGAATATGTGGCTGTAAATGTACTCCAGACGCAGGGCTCCCTCTCTCTGACCCAGAATATCGGGCCTACAGGAGGAACCATCGCACTTAACTCAGACATTACCCATGAGATTGATTTTGAGCGCGATTCATACAAGTACATAACATCGCCGTTGAATATTATTCTCACCCAGCCGCTCTTCAGGTACAACGAGCTCAAGTGGCAGAAAAAGATCGAGCCGCTCAAGTATGAAGAGGCGCGCAAGACATATCTGCGTGAGGTCGAGAATGTCCGCATAATGGCAGTGCAGAATTTTTTCAGTCTGGCACTCGCTCAGATAAACAGGGAGATTGCGGAGACGAACATGCAGAATGCCGATACTCTATACCAGATAGCGAAAGGTCGTTACAATCTTGGAACAATAGCGGAAGATGAGCTCCTACAGATGGAGTTGTCATACCTCAATGCAGGAACTGCTATCAACGAGTCTGAGATCAACCTGCGTGACCGCGAGATCAGGCTCCGTTCATTCCTCGGATTTAACCAG
Source organism: Bacteroidales bacterium (assembly GCA_022615595.1). Classification (GTDB taxonomy): domain Bacteria; phylum Bacteroidota; class Bacteroidia; order Bacteroidales; family VadinHA17; genus SR-FBR-E99. Next base: position 3,053 of record JAKEGI010000270.1, read on the forward strand.
AATGTGAGGCTCGAGCTGTTTATTCCAAGCCACATACCTGAACTTGAGGTTGAAGTGGCTGAGGTGTTGAGGCTTGCCGAAGAGAACAATCCGGACCTGATAGCCCTCGAGAGACAACTTGTTGAGGCACAGAGCTCGGTGGCGCAGGCCAAGGCAGAGAAGAGCCTCAATGCAAACCTGACAGCCTCCTACGGTCTGCGCGATCAGGATGAGGAGTTCAACCTGGCCTATTCAAATCCTGACAGGCAGCAGGGTGTCAGGCTTGGCCTTTCGATGCCGATACTCGACTGGGGTCTCGGACGGGGAAGGTATAAAATGGCACGATCAAGCCAGGAGCTGACACAGGTGCAGGTGGAACAGTCTCGTATCGACTTTGAACAGAACCTCATGCTCGATGTCCAGCAGTTCAACCTGCAGGATGACCAGGTGAAAATAGCTGCCAAATCAGACACTGTGGCGGCCAAGATGTTCGAAGTGACCAAACAGAGATTCCTCATCGGTAAGATTGACGTGCTTGAGCTTAACAACGCCGACACGAAGAAAGACCAGAACAAGCGGAGTTATATACAGGCACTCAGTAACTACTGGACCTATTTCTTTAACATGCGCTCTCTCACTCTTTATGACTTCCTGAACAGGAAGCCGCTGGAAACCGACTTCGAGAGGCTCGTTGAATAGATTTGATGCGATATAGCAGGACTGCCGGCGCTGACCGGCAGTTTTGTTTTTATATAATATGCTTTCCGAAAATAAAATTATATATTTGCGCCTCATATTATTTAGCGAATCAAACAAACAATTTTAAAAGAGGATACAAATGCAGAATAAAGGAGCAATCTCATTTCTGGCTATTGCACTGACTCTTGTTTGCGTTTATCAGTTTTCTTTCTCGGTGGCCTCATTCAGGGTCAAGAAGGAGGCAAGCGTATACGCTGCAGGTGACCTGAACAAAGAGTTGAATTATCTTGATTCAATTGCCTCCTTACCCAAGGATCAGTGGGGCTTTCTGGGCAATACTTTCAAGGAAGTCCAGACAAAAGAGCTTAATCTTGGCCTTGACCTGAAAGGCGGTATGAACGTAGTGCTCGAGATCTCGGTTGAGGATATCGTAAGGGCACTCTCAAACTATAGTACAGACAAGACCTTCAATGATGCCATTGCACTTGCAAAACGGAAGCAATTGGAAGGCGGCAAGGAAGATTTCATCACACTTTTTGTTCGTTCGTTCCAGGAGATAGATCCGAATGCAAGACTGGCTGCCGTCTTTGGTACTGTTGAGCTCAAAGATCGCATAAACTTCAACTCAACCAATGAGGATGTTCAGAAAGTCCTTGAGGCTGAAGCAAACTCAGCCATTGACAATGCATTCAATATCCTCAGGAACAGGATAGACCGTTTTGGCGTCGTTCAGCCAAACATATCGCACCTTCAGCCTCGCGGACGAATACTTGTCGAGCTCCCGGGAGTGAAGGACCCGCAGAGGGTTCGCGACCTGCTTCAGGGAACTGCCAACCTCGAGTTCTGGGAGACCTATGAAAATCCTGAGATTATCGGCTACCTGGTACAGGCCAATGATTTTCTCAAGTCATTACAGCCTGCTGAAGAGGTGGCTGCCGCAGATACACTTGCTGCTGAAGAGGGCACCGGGGAGAAATCACTGCTTGACATGGTCAGCAGCGACACTGCCGCTGTAACCGAGGCATCAAACCTTGAGGAGTTCACCCGCCTGAATCCGCTCTTTGGCCTGCTCAGACCAAATGTGACACAGGATGGCCAGCCGGTTCCCGGAAGCCTCATCGGTTTTGCAGCATCAAAAGACACATCAAAGGTAAACGGATACCTGAAGATGAACCAGGTGAAGTCACTCTTCCCCAGGGAGCTTAAGTTCTACTGGAGCCAGAACCCTTACAAATATGATGATACAAAGACATTATACGAGCTTCATGCCATAAAGGTCACCACCCGTGACGGAAGGGCACCCCTGACAGGTGATGTCGTGACAGGTGCACGCCCCTCAACTGGTGTCACCGGGGCGGATATTAAAGTAGATTTCTCAATGAACGGCGAGGGTGCCAAGATATGGCAGCGCATGACCAGGGATAATATCGGCCGTTGCATTGCCGTGGTGCTTGATGACTATGTGAGGTCATATCCCCGTGTGCAGAACGAGATCGCAGGTGGTAATACCGAAATAACAGGTGACTTTACACTGGAAGAGGCTGAGGACCTTGCCAACATTCTCAAGTCTGGTAAGATGCCGGCTCCGGCACGTATCCTCCAGGATACTGTTGTAGGTCCTTCACTCGGAAAGGCAGCTATTAAGAGCGGTCTGAATTCTTTCATCATAGCCTTCATCATTGTCCTTCTCTATATGATCTTCTACTACAGCCGCTCAGCAGGCCTGGTAGCCGACATAGCCATGACGGTGAACGTCTTCTTTATGATGGGCGTGCTTGTATCCCTCAACGCTGTCCTTACACTGCCCGGTATCGCCGGTATTGTACTTACAATAGGTATGTCGGTTGATGCAAACGTGCTTATCTTTGAGAGGATCAAGGAGGAACTGAAGGGCGGCAA
>JAKEGI010000030.1 GCA_022615595.1 Bacteroidales bacterium
CTCTTTCTGACACCATTTCAGACTCAGGTGTAAAGGAGAGTATTCACTCTCTTTACGGTGGTGCCGGGATGGGGAGCAATATGATCTATCTCGGATATACCCTGAGCCAGGACAGACCTTTCGGATACGGATATCTATCATACGGACTTAAAGACAAACTCTATATCTCTGCAACAGGCTATACACTCAGTGATCTCTCTCCGTTTATCGCCTATTACAGTCTCGACCTGAGTTTTGCCCACACTTTCAATTCTTGGTTCGACATCAGCCTCAGCCTTTCGAGGTACAATGTTCAGGAATCGCTAAAGGATACCCTGTTCAACAGTTTCTCATTCGCCGATGCAACGCTGGGGTTCGACTGGAAGATCCTTTATACAAAATTATCCGTCGGAGGAGTTTTGGCCGAAGAGAATGGACTCTTTCTGCAATTCAGAAATTCGAGGTATTTTGAAACCCCCTCCTTTGCCGGAGATAAAGCATATTTTTACTTCGATCCCTATGTCAACCTGTTGCTCGGAACGATGTACAATGTTGATACTACCGAGACTACAACAGATGGCGGATGGAGGCCAGGCAATCGCCCCTGGGGAGGAGGCAGTATAACCACCACATCTGCCGTTTATGCAGAAAAATTCGGGTTCATGGAGCTTGACTTCGGTCTGCCCATCGCTTTCACATATGATTTCTTCACCATCGAGGCCGAGCCCGGATACATCCTACCGCTTTATTCCGATAACGGGGCACAGGAGATGAAAGGTTTTATCTTCATGATAAGTGCCTTCTTCAGATTTTTTTAACTTTGGACTATGAATGTTCTCATCGTGGAAGACGAGAAGAGTCTCGCCAACGAGATAGCAGCATATCTCAGGAAAGAGAGCTTTCTGTGCGATATGGCCTTTACCGGGACGGAAGCATCGGAAAAGATTGCAGTCAACCTGTATGACTTTGTCCTTCTTGATCTCGGTCTTCCCGATTATAACGGGCTCGATCTGATAAAAGAGGCAAGAAAAAACAATATAGATGTTTCATTTATCATCATAACCGCCCGCGGTGCTGTTGAAGACCGGGTCAGGGGGCTTGATCTTGGTGCCGATGACTACCTCCCCAAACCATTTGCCCTGGTTGAGCTTCATTCACGACTCATGGCCGTAGCAAGAAGAAAATTCAAGATCACAACCGCCGACATCAATCTTGGTGAGTTTGTTATGGGTGTTCAGGCAAGAAAACTTCTTCACCAGGGAACAGAGGTTGAGCTTACGAAAAAGGAATTTGACCTGCTCCACTACCTGGTGCTGAATCATGGCAAGGTGCTGGCACGCCATCAGCTTTATGAGCATATATGGGGGAATATGCTTGACGACCAGTACGACAGTAATTTCATTGACGTCCATATTAAGAATATCCGTAAAAAGATGAACATCCATGGCCCGACACCATGGCTCGAGACTGTCAGGGGAGTGGGCTACAGGGTCAGCAGGGAGGAGTAATATTTTATCGCGTGACCAGATGAAATTACAGACAAAACTCGCCCTCTTCAACCTCCTTTCAAAACTGGTCTTCTCTGCACTCTTTATCGGGTTTATGCCACTGATAATTGAGCGTATAAACACTCTTCAGACCGACAGAGAGCTTATTGACAAAAGGGAAGAGGTGATCTCCCTCGTTTCTGAGATAGGCCTTGAGCCATTCATAACTTCAGAGACTGAAACCGGATTCGGCAGTTACAATATCCTGAAGGAAGAATTCATCAGCCTTGAAAGAGCAGAGCTGGATGAGGACTGGAACTTCATTGAGGTGGCCACAAGGATAGTGGACGAAGAGACCATTGATTACCGCGTTCTTAACTATTCAATCATAATAGACGGTCAGACATACCTTCTTGAGATCGGAAAAAGTCTCTCGAGCATCAGGTATTCTGAGAAGAATATCCGCACGGTAATTCTTCTCTTTCTCGGTTTCTTCATTACTGTCACACTCATTACTGACCTCACATATACCGCACGCGTTTTACGACCCCTCAGGATTATTACCCGGAGGCTCGGGACAACATCATCACCATCTTTTACTGACTTCAGCCCGGTGATCACAACCACGAAAGATTTCCGGCAGCTTGATCAGACGATTCGCGATCTGATGGCGAGGATAGAAGAGCTTTTCCGCAAAGAGAAGGAGATAACCGTAAACATCTCGCATGAGTTGATGACACCTGTCTCGGTGCTGCGCAGCAAGCTCGAAAACATGCTCATGAAAAAGGATCTCGACCCGGAGATCGAAACCGGTATAGATGAGTCGCTTCGTACCCTTCACCGTCTCAAGACCCTTATCAACGCACTGCTGATGATCGCCCGGCTTGAGAGCAGGCAATATCTTAAGGAAGACGACGTAAATCTTGAGGAACTGGTAACCGAAGTTACCGGAGAACTGTCTCCCATAGCAGCAGATGCAGGAGTGAGGATAACATCAACCTGCACCGGCAGCTGTTTATTCGGAAAAGCAAACCGGACACTCTTGTTTTCGATGTTCTACAATGTTGTCAATAATGCCATTAAACACACTCCCCCTGAAGAAAGCATTCATATCCGCGGAGAGAGGAGAGGTGAAAAGTTTTATCTCTTCATAACAGATACCGGCCGGGGGATGACAGAGAAACAACTTGAAATAATCTTTTCGCGCTTCAGGACAAAACTGGATCCCGACAGTGACAGCACCGGCATAGGATTGGCAATTACAAAATCTATTGCCGATTTTCATGCGATTGAGATAAAAGTTACGTCGGAACCTGAAAAAGGGACAGAATTCTGCTTCATTTTCCCCTGAATTTCATTATACATTCATCTTCACAGGCATACATTTGATCTGTTAATGAATTATAAACTTAAAAATTAATGAGATGAAAAGAGAAATTCTTTTGGGCGCAATGGCACTTCTTATAAGTGTAAGCGTAACAGCCCAGGAAGCCACACAGACCAAAACAAAAAAACAGACAAAAACCGAGACTAAGGAGCAGGTACAGGTGCAGGATCAGGCAAAGGTGAAAGAGCAGGCTCAGGTACAGGAGCAAGCTCAGGTTAAGGAACAAGCCCAGGTGAAGGAGCAGGCTCAGGTTAAAGAACAGAGTGGTGATCCGATCATGACCCAGACACAGACCAGAACACAGAATCAGGGTGAAGTGGTCAGTGAGACTGCAAAAGCGACACAGTCAGGCCCTGGCAAAGGAGAAGTTGTCAGCACACAGGCCAAGACGAAGGGTGAAGGCAAGAAAGCTGCCAAACCCAAAAAACAGAAAGCTGCCAAACCCAAAAAGGGTGGAATGCAGGCTCCCGCAGCCACTCCGGGAAAAGGTGGCGCAGGTCGTTAACCGCATAAAGAAGGCTGAGAAAAAAGCCGGTTCCTTTATGGGCCGGTTTTTTTATTCAGCCTGGTGACCTACTTTTATAGGACTTCTTATTCCTGGTTCCTTGCCCGTTTGCGATCATTCTCATTCAGCATGATCTTTCTTAGCCGCATTGACTTTGGCGTGATCTCGATGTACTCATCAGAGGCAATATATTCCATTGCCTCTTCAAGAGAGAAGCGTACCGGCGGAGTGAGAAGAGCCTTGTCATCTGAGCCCGAAGCCCTCATGTTGGTCAGCTTCTTGGTCTTTGTCACATTGACGGTGATGTCGTCCTGACGGTTGGCCTCACCAATGACCTGTCCCATGTATACATCCTCTCCCGGGAAGATGAAAAACCGGCCGCGGTCCTGAAGCTTATCTATTGCATATGCCGCAGCATTGCCTGTCTCCATGGCAATAAGCGACCCGTTACGTTTTACCGTCATCTCCCCTTTCCACAATTCATAACAGTCAAAACGGTGTGCCATTACAGCCTCACCTTCAGTCACTGTCA
>JAKEGI010000271.1 GCA_022615595.1 Bacteroidales bacterium
GCCATCATCATCAGGCCTGATATCTCGTTGCCGCGCTCGGGATACCTCTGAATGGTAAGCGAAAATACAAGCGGGAAGATGTTCGCAACTCCAAGCCCGATTATGAAGACAAGCGCCCACGCGGCTGCCTTTGATGGCACCACGAGTATAAGTGCAATGGAAACAATGGAAAGCAGGGCGCTGTAGAGAAATCCCCTTGAAGAGGCCAGTTTCGTCAGTATCAGTGCACCGGCAAAAGTGCCCAGCATACGCCCCAGGAAGTATACGCTGCGTCCCGACTGAGCCGTCACCTCATCTATGCCAAATTTCGTGGCCAGGAACTTACCTGAGAAATAGTTGAATCCTACATCAATGCCGACCACCAGAAATATGGAGAGAACCATCATAAGGATATATGAATTGCCCAGCAATTTGAAGGCAGAGGCCAGTGAAGCCTTCTTCTCCGTAATCATGGTCTCCTCTATTTTCACTGTACCAAGCCAGACTACACTCAGCATTGACACTATTCCGAAGATGAGGAAGAGAAGCTTCCAGTCGCCGAAACGGCTTGCAAAGACCGCTGCAAGCGGTGCTGCAATCATGGAACCGATTGCCTTGATGAACTGTGAGAAGCTGAGGAAGCTTGACGTCCTTCTGCCGGGCACAACATCGACAAGAAGAGGGTTGGCTGATACCTGAACAATGGTGTTGCCAATGCCAAGAAGGGCAAAGCCTGTGATCACCGTTCCAAAGGTGTAGAAGAAATAGGGTATCAGGAGACCTATTCCGGTAACCCCCATGCCGATGTTGAGCATCAGCCTCTTTCCTACCCTCGCCTGAATTATTCCAACGGGAACCGAAAGAATAAAGAACCATATAAAGGCTGCAAAGGGTATCAGCCCGAGGATGAAATCACTCAGCCCCAGGTCACCTGCAACACGGTCCTTGCCTATTCCTACCAGGTCAACAAAACTCATCACGAAGAAGGAGAGGAGCACCGGAACCACCAGTCTCATCTCGACTTTTTTCTCATTCATATTGGTCATTATAATAGTTTTACATTAATGCGAGGGCTGGCTGTACTGCCTTCCAGAAATCATCATTATGCAGATAAGCGCTGCCAAGCAGTGCAGCATCTTCCTTCAGCTCAGACATCTCCACCCTGACACTGCAGCCTGCCTTCCCCAGCTCATCCTCGAACGCATTGCCAAACAGGTCATAGGCAAGTGAGACATTGCCGCCGATGACAAGTATCTCAGCGCCGAACTTCAGGAGCCACGGAGCCAGAAAGAAGCCCAGATTCCTGCCAAACTCATCAAATACTGCCCTGACAGCAGCTGATTTTCTTGCGGCATCAGCAATATCCCTCACTCCTTTTGCTTTTTCTCCCGTCACCTCCTCATACCTTGCAATGAACCACCTCGTTGAGAATGAGTCATCTGCAATTCCACTTCCAAATGGCAGGTGATAAACACACCCCATTTCCGGCACATTATCACCCTCAACCACAGGTATGCGGTCATCGACAAACGCAGAGCCAAAGCCGGTCCCGAGTGTGATTGCCATCATCTTCCTGTATCCTGCTGCCTTGCCTGCCCAGGCCTCACCCACTGCAAAAGAACTTGCATCATTCATGAACCGCACCTTGCAGTCGCAAGGCAGTCCGAGCCTTGAACTCAAAGCACTGCCTAAATTGACACCATACAGCTTTTCATACTTGTCTACGCCCCTTATGAGGCATATTCCCCTGGGATAATCGAACGGACCAGGCATTGCAAGGCCTATTCCCCTGAGCCTGAAGACCGGTACTTTTTTCAGTACTTTCCGGAGGGTATCAGCCCAGACGCTGAGTATCTCATCTGCCTCAGCCTTGTTATTAACGGGACTTTCGGCACGTGATCCCCCGATGATGGTATGATTGAGCATATCAACTGCAACGGCAGTAATGTGACTGCCGCCAATATCAACTCCTATTGCGATGTTCTGAAGTGCATTATCCATCTCCTCACTTTTTATGACCTGTTTTCTTGTAGCGATGAAAGTATTGATTTTACAGGATACTGCAAAATGAAATATGTTTAAGAAGCTAAAATCATAGGAAGAGTATGGGAAAAACACTAAATTCGGCATATTAATTCTCTGTTTAACCAGGTTAAAAATCCATAAAGCTTCTATTATGCAGAAAATCACAAAAGAGGAAGCGCTGCTCTATCACAGTCGCGGACGCCACGGGAAGGTGGAGGTGATACCTACCAAACCATATTGCACACAGTATGATCTCAGCATGGCCTATACCCCGGGGGTGGCATATCCCTGCCTCGAGATCGAGAAGAATCCGGATGATGCATATGAATACACGGCTAAAGGAAATCTTGTTGCTGTAATTTCAAACGGTACTGCTGTACTTGGTCTCGGTGACATCGGGGCCATGGCCGGTAAACCGGTAATGGAGGGCAAAGGGCTTCTCTTCAAGGTGTTCGCCGATGTTGATGTCTTCGACATTGAGGTTGATGAGAAAGATCCTGAAAAACTTATAGAGATATGTGCAAAGATAGCTCCTACATTCGGAGGCATCAATCTGGAGGACATCAAGGCTCCTGAGTGCTTTGAGGTCGAGGCCAGGTTAAAGGAGATGCTTGACATACCGGTCTTTCACGACGACCAGCACGGGACGGCCATCATCTCATCTGCCGGGTTACTCAATGCACTGGATATTCTGGGGAAAAAGGCTTCTGACCTGAAAGTCGTCGTCTGCGGCGCGGGTGCCGCTGCCAACTCATGCACACGCCTCTATGTAGCCCTGGGTGTGAAGAAGGAGAACATCGTGATGGTTGACAGCAAGGGTGTTATTAACTCGAAGAGGACAGATCTCAATAAATATAAGAAGGAATGGGTGACCACCCGAAATATTGACACCCTTGCCGAAGCAATAAAGGGTGCCGACATGTTCCTGGGCCTCTCAGTAGCCAACATGCTTAGCAAGGAGATGTTAAGTTCAATGGCGCCCAGACCCATCGTCTTCGCCATGGCCAACCCGGTGCCGGAGATAAGCTATGAGGATGCCATGTCAACCCGTGATGACCTTATTTTTTCAACGGGTCGCTCAGACTATCCCAACCAGATAAACAATGTGCTGGGCTTCCCCTTCATATTCAGGGGTGCACTTGATGTGAGGGCAACAACCATTAACGAGGAGATGAAGCTTGCCGCAACAAAGGCGCTGGCAGCCATCGCAAAAGAAAAGGTGCCTCAGTCAGTCCTGAAAGCCTACAACCTGGAGAATCTTGAGTTCGGAAGGGAGTATATAATTCCCAAGCCTGTCGACCCGCGTCTTATCTCGAGGGTTGCCTCTGCCGTAGCCCAGGCTGCCATAGAAACAGGCGTGGCAAGACTCAAAATCGATGACTGGGATGAATACAGGAAATCTCTCAATCGTCGCACCGCTGAACACATTCACAGGATATCGAAGATCTGCTGCCTCTGAGTATGAAACAATGAAAGAATGGCCGTCTTCCGCCTTACGGCGGCAAAGACGGCCTTCTCATTTACCCTCCTCACTTTATCAACCAATCAGCTATGCCAAACTCTGAAAAACATAGCTTTATCTTTCAGCTTTGATTTTCAGCTTTGCCTCATACATACCAACTATGAGCGACGAAAGCTGATCTATGCTGAATGCGTTCCTGTTAAGCGTTGCATCAAAAAGATAATCAAGCGCCTGAGGCTTCTTCTCAAGAAAATCAACCAGAAGTTTATGCCTCTTCTCATCCGTCTCCAGAATATACTCCTCGGCTTTGTCGATAAGCATCTCCTTCTTCTTCATCACATTCTCAACCCTCCAGTAAAGGGGAGCAATAATCCTTATGTGCAATGCGTTGGACATCTCCCTGGTGATGGCCACGCCTCCACGGCCAATAATCACTACGTGCCCCTCACGTGCCATTGTAAGGACAACATCCCTGATCGCTTTCTTCACTGAACTGTCAGTTACGAAAGAGCCTGAAAATGCCATTATCATCTGTGACACGTCTGACAACGCCAACCCCTTGTAATAAGTCTCGACCCTCTGCGTGTCAGTCTTAAGTTCATGGGCTGCATGATAGATGATGTCCTTGTCCACCCACTTCCACCTGGTGGTGTTGTATCTCATGTTCAACTGCGTTACCAGTGAAGCGGCAACTTCCCTCCCGTCACATCCCGTAAGCCTTGAAATTGTAATGACAGGGCCCGTCTGGTCAACCGGCCTGCCAAGCATCTCTGCCCTGTAGCGTGTGTCAAAATAATCAAATATCTTCTTCACGACCAAAGCATTAGGATCTGCATTATGCATCCCTTACCGATGTCTAAAGGCAGATTAAAATTTTACAAAATATAGTGATTTTTTTTGAAAAAATCAAGTAATACCTTAAAAATATGACAATTCAATAAGCACAAAGTAAACTCGCTCATTTTAAGGCTTTTATTAAATACTTACATTGATTAACATAAATTTAACAAAGAAAGGGTGCAACAAAGGGAGGGGTTGGCGGTCTTTAGTATGAAAAGAAAATGGAAAAGGACAGTTCCACTTTTTTCACGGACAGTTTAATGTAAAACAAAAACGGGTTAGTCATGAAAAGAATTTATCTGGTATTGTTGCTGTTTGCAGGAATTACATCGCTGGCATTCGGCAGGGTCATCGCAAAGGGTGATTCAAACACATCATTCGGAAAGTACACCATCGAGGTCTGTGATCAGCCTCAGACTCTGAACGGTGAAGAGATGAAGTGTTATCTCATCACCTATGAAAACTCACCGGTAACCATGAAGATTTTCGTGGACAAAGAAAAGAAATGCAAGAACTATGTTGTCGTAACTGACGGATTATCAGTAATGTATACTTGTGACGGGGAGTTCTTCGGGGTGAACAAGGTTGATCCTAAGTTCAAGGGTGAAGGCATCACCACAGATGATGCACTCCTTGACAGGAGTAACTATTTCCATCAGAAGGTTATTGCCCGCGGTGTCACTGAGGAGTTTGATGCTACAAGGCTCATTGCCTCTTACTATCCTGCTCTTATAAAATAGAGCTGAAAAAAGCTTTTTCCTTCCTTTAATAAGGCCGTCCGGCCTTCTACGATCAGGTTTAGGTTGAATTGAAGATACCCCGACAAGGTATCTTCTTCTTTTTTTATGACGGTGTCATCTCACGAAAACTGCTCGTAAAATCTTCATCACTCTTTGGCTTCTCTTCAATATTTAATACTTTTATCAGCCTGAAACCAAACCGGAACAATATGAAAAAACTGTTATTCATGCTATTAATTGTTACTATCGGAGTGACCTCATGCCAGAAAGAGGTCTGTGACAATCCTTTCTATTGTGAATGGGATACACCATTCGGCGTTCCTCCCTTTGACCAGATAAAGATTGACCACTTCAAACCTGCCTTCATCAGAGGTATGGAAGAGGAGATAGAAGCTGTCAATGCCATTATAAATAATCCTGAAGAACCTACATTTGAGAATACCATCAAAGCCCTGCAGTTTACCGGAGATCTGATGGAAAAGGTACAGAGGGCGTTCGGACAGCTCAGCAGTGCCAATACAAATGATTCAATACAGGCCCTGCAGAGAGAAATGTCTCCTCTCTTCTCAAAGCACAGGGACGACATCTCACTAAACGAAAAACTGTTTGAGAGAGTAAAATCAGTCTATGAGAACAGGGACAAGTTTGAACTCACCCCCGAAGAGAGCAAACTTCTTGAGGACCAGTATACCGGATTTATCCGTAGCGGTATCGGGCTCTCTCCGGAGGATAAGGAGAAGCTTCGCAAGCTCAACAGCGAGCTTTCGCTCCTCTCGGTAAAATTCGGAGAAAACCTGCTGGCCGAGACCAACGGTTTCACCCTGGTCATTGAAGATGAAGAGGATCTCTCCGGACTCCCCGAAGGTGTCAGGGCGCAGGCTGCCGATGCAGCAAAGGCAAAGGGAATGGAAGGCAAATGGCTCTTCACCCTCCACAATCCAAGCTATATTCCCTTCATGACATACGCTGACAACAGGGCATTGAGGGAGAAGATGTTCAGGGGTTACATGATGCGGGGCAACAATGGCAATGAAAGAGACAACAACCAGATCGTGGCTGAAATCGTCAGGCTTCGGGTCGAGAAAGCAAGGCTGCTGGGTTACGAGAGTCATGCTGATTATATTCTTGAGCGCAACATGGCAAAGGAGCCTGAAAAGGTGCTGGGGTTCCTGGCAGAGATATGGAAGGCAGCACTTCCGGTTGCAAAGGCAGAGGCTGCTGCACAGCAGGAGCTGATTGACCAGGAAGGCGGCAATTTCAGGCTGGAGCCGTGGGACTGGTTCTATTACACCGAGAAGATCCGCAAGGAAAAGTATGACCTGAGCGACGAAGAGACAAAACCATATTTCTCAGCCAAAAGTGTCACTGACGGTATGTTCCATGTTGCAAACAGGCTTTACGGACTTGAATTCAGCGAAAGGAATGACATTCCGCTTTACCACCCTGATGTAAAGACCTATGAGGTAAAGCGTGACAAAAAGCATGTCGGCATCCTGATGATCGACTACCATCCGAGGGCCTCAAAGCGCGGCGGCGCATGGTGCAGCGGCATGAGGCCACAAAAAATTGACGAGAACGGAAAATTCGTCACCCCGCTGGTGAGCATGGTCACCAACTTCACTCCTCCCTCGGGTGACACACCGTCACTGCTCACGCCTGACGAAGCAAGTACCCTCTTTCATGAGTTCGGTCATGCTCTCCACAACCTTCTCTCCAATGTTGAATTTTCAAGCGGTCCCTCACGTGATTTCGTTGAGCTTCCGTCACAGATAATGGAGCACTGGGTCTTTGAACCCGAGGTGCTGAAAGTATATGCAAAGCATTACCAGACCGGAGAAATTATTCCGGACGGACTCATTGAAAAAATCAAGAAGGCAGGCAAGTTCAACCAGGGATTTACTACCATTGAGTACCTGGCGGCCTCATCACTCGACATGGAGTACCACTCCCTGACCGAACCGGTTGAGATAAACGTTGCTGAGTTTGAGAGAAGCGCCATGGAGAAATACGGCCTTATCCGCGAGATTATACCGCGATATCGTTCAACATACTTCAGTCATATATTCTTCGGAGGCTATTCATCAGGGTACTACAGCTACATCTGGTGTGAACAGCTTGACGCTGACGCATTCAAAGCCTTCAAGGAGACGGGTGACATCTTCAATAAAGAGGTGGCAGACCGTTTCGAGAAGGAGATCCTTGCCCGCAGAGGATCAAAGGATGAGCTCGAAATGTGGGTTGCCTTCAGGGGTCGCGAGCCGAGCATCGAGGCACTGCTTGAAAACCGTGGCCTGATAGCCCGGTAGAGCAATGGGTAGGGTCCTGGGGTTGCTCAGAGCAATCGCACCTGTACTGATCGCATTACTGCTGGTTTCATGCCAGAAGAGCGGGGTACCCGTAACGTTAAGCCATGGTGTGCTTGACCTCAGGCATCTGGAACAGGGAGATGAGTTCAGCGTGAAGATGAATGGCGAATGGGAATTTTATTTCAATAAATTCCTTACCTCATCTCCATCGGGAGGGCGTGACACTCTTAAACCTGACCTTTATGGCCATGTGCCTGCATTCTGGTCAGATTACAGGATAGCCGGACAGAAACTGCCGGGGTTCGGATTTGCAACCTACAGGGCAATAGTACTGCTGCCCTCAGGCTACCGCGACAGGCTGGGCATTGACATGCCCGTCTTTGACTCATCATATGAGATAAGCATTAACGGCGTTACTGCGGCCAGGAACGGCACTCCTGGCCGCACCAGCGCTCAATCGATCCCGGCTTACGAACCATCATTCTTCAGCTATCTGCCAAAAAGTGACACCCTCGATATCATAATCAGAGTCTCCAACTTTGAACATCGCAGGGGCGGATTCTGGATGCCGCTCAGGATAGGCTCATTCCACACCATTCAGTCGGACTTCACAAACCAGTGGTTCATCTCAATTGCAGTCACAGGGATGCTTCTTGCCTCTTTCCTCTTTTTCTTTATCTTCTACCTGCTTGACAGAAGGAACACCAAACTCCTTGTGTTCTCGTTACTGACGCTGGGACTGGCATTAAGACCCTTCCTTTCTGCCCCTTACCTGATATCTGCCCTGGATGTTCAGAACTGGTACCTGATAGTGAGAGGTGAATATCTTATTCTATACCTGATGATATTATCAGGGGCATGGCTTGCATACTTCATCTACCCGACACCGGGTTTCAGGAAGGTGACGGTTGCTACTGGCGTTTTCTGCCTTACGGGCCTGATATTGGTACTGACCTCCCCGGTATATATCTTTGCATACACTGTCTATATAATACAGCTCATCGCCCTGATGATTGTTGTCTATGCCCTGGTGATGAGCTTCAGGGGTTTGTTGAAGGGAAAGTGGGTAGATACCGTCTATTTCACTGCCATAATCGCAATGGGCTTCGGGATAGTGGCAGACATCCTTCTGGCGAATGGTCTGGAGGAGAAGCAGCAGATCTACATCCTCTCTTTCCTTATGATGGTATTTGTATTTCTCCAGGCCACCCTCCTTATACGTGACTGGGTAAGGTCTTCCATGGAAAGGGAGAATCTTGCACTCCAGCTTGAAGAACTGAACCGTAATCTTGAGACAAGAGTTGACACCAGAACGAGGGAGTTGAGGGAGAAGAGTGAGGAATTGAACGCCCGCAATGAGCAGATAGCCCTCCAGAATACAAAACTCTCGGAGACAGTGCAACTCAAGAATAAGATCTTCTCGGTAATATCACATGACCTGCGGAGCCCTGTGGTGAACATTCTCTTTACTCTCAACATGCTCAGGGAGGAAGAGTACAAGGATAAGACTGATGAGCTGGCCGCATCAGGGATTCAGTACTCACAGATGGTAATCAGCCTGATTGAGAATATGCTTGTCTGGGGCAGAGGACAGGAAGACAGGATACGGTACGCGCCAGCAGCGAATGACCTGGCCGACATCATCCTTACCAACATGAGCATAGTGAAGGAGAGTGCCGACAGGAAGGAGATTGCACTCAACTTTACCCAGATGGGCAGAACAACCGGATGGTTTGACAGGGATCTTATAGACATCGTGGTCAGAAACCTCCTGTCCAATGCAGTCAAATACACGTATCGCGGAGGCAGGGTGACAGTACACCTCAGGGAGAGCGGGGAGAGCAACGGAGGACTGATAATAAAGATATGTGACACCGGCACAGGCATGAGCGAAGAGCTCCAGGGAAAAATCTTCACAAACGCCTACGTGCCTTCTGCCTTTGGCACGGACCAGGAAAAGGGTACCGGTTTAGGACTTAAACTGGTGCATGAACTGGTTACAATAAGCAGGGGCACTATCTCGGTCGAGAGTACTCCCGGCAGCGGCACATGCTTCACAGTAAGCCTTCCCGGCAAAGAGAGAGGAGCAATAAAACATACCTCCTGACAGTAATATAAATCATCTGTTACATTATATCTCGAGGTGAAATGGCAAATTTGCACCTCAGTATGACCATATAATTATGCAAAGAGAGATTATAAAGATAGATGAAGAGTTATGCAACGGTTGCGGACTCTGCGTTCCCAACTGTCACGAAGGAGCCCTTCAGGTCATTGACGGAAAGGTAAGACTCGTTTCAGAGCTTATGTGTGACGGACTGGGAGCATGCATCGGACACTGTCCGGAAGGTGCAATAACCATTGAAAAGCGTGAGGCAGAGCCCTATAATGAGACAGCTGTCATA
>JAKEGI010000272.1 GCA_022615595.1 Bacteroidales bacterium
TGGTAGAGAGGGTGTTTAGCGCAGCTCTCCGGCTTGATAAGCTCTCCGGTGCATTTATCAAACTTGCCCGGGGCGTGAAATACCGTCTGGTTCTCCTCGGCTTTCGGGAAGCCTTTTCCCTTGACGGTAATACAGTGAAGCAGCTTGGGTCCGGGTATGGTCTTCAGATCCTGGAGAACCTTCGTAAGGTGGAGCACATCGTGTCCGTCAATAGGACCAAAATACCTGAATTTCAGTGCCTCAAACAAATTACTCTGTTCAAGCACGGAGCCTTTGATGCTTCCTTCGATCTGAGAAGCAAGTGACTGCGCTTTTCTCCCTATTCTCTTATGTCTCCCGAGCAGCCTCCATACCCTGTCCTTCAACCTGTTATATGTCTGGCTGGTGGTGATATCAAGGAGATACTCCTTAAGAGCACCTACGCTTGCATCAATCGAGATGTTGTTATCATTCAGTATGACAAGCAGGTCAGCCTTCTCCTGTCCTGCGTTGTTCAGCCCCTCGAATGCCATGCCCGCTGTAAGTGCACCGTCACCAATGACTGCCACAACCTTGCGTTTTTCTCCCTTTTTCGCTGCGGCTACTGCCATGCCCAATGCGGCTGAGATCGATGTGGAGGAGTGTCCCACACCAAACGCATCGTATTCACTTTCAGCCATGCGCGGGAATCCGCTGATGCCCTTGTATCTCCTGTTAGTGTGGAATCTCTCCTTCCTTCCGGTAAGTATCTTATGCCCGTATGCCTGGTGACCTACATCCCACACAATCTTGTCATAAGGGGTGTTATATACATAATGAAGGGCCACAGTGATCTCCACGACTCCAAGGCTGGCGCCAAAGTGCCCGGGGTTATTGCTTACCTCGTCAATTATATGCTGACGCAGCTCATTGCTGACCCTTACAAGGTCAAGCTGACCGAGCTTGCGCAGGTCATCGGGTGTATTTATCTTGTCGAGGAGCCGGTTTACGTCTGACATTTCAGATGTCTCGTTAATGACCGGTCAAAGATACTTATATTTTAACTTTTTTGTCAGGGTATCTTGTCTCCGGGATGGTAGTAAATATTCCCTTTTGTTAATTAATCATTCAACTATTAACAACATGATTTCCCATTTATTCTTTAATTCGCGGCAGTGGTAAAATCAAAAAGAAATATCATGATCTCTCTGAAATCATTTTTACCGGTTGTTCTCATAGCGCTTGTGGCGGGGTCATGTGTGACCGGAAAGAAGTATAATACTCTCAGTGACAGGGCTGACCTGCTTCTGGGTGAGCGTGACTCGCTGAAGGCGGAAAACATCTGGCTCGCCATGTCAAACAGGGAGCTGACTTCGAAGTCGGAGAAGCTGACTGAAGAGACTGACAGTCTCACTGCAGAGCTGACAAGGATTCAGGCAGATCTGACGCAGACAAGAGATGAGTATGTCAGGCTCTCGACCCGTTATGCCGATCTTCAGAAGGCACAGGAGGAGCTTGTCAGCGGCAGGGCCCAGGAGACGCAGCGTCTTCTGGCAGAGCTGAGGACAGCGCAGTCAGACCTGCAGAAGAAGGAGAACCTGCTGCGGGAGCTTGAGATGAATCTTGATACCAAGAAGGCATCGCTTGAGGAGCTGACCTTCGAACTGGAGAAGCGAAATGCCCGTCTTACCGAGCTTGAGAAGATGCTTGACGCCCAGCAGAAGGCTGTCAGGGAGCTTAAGGCGAAGGTGTCGGAGGCGCTTTACGGTTTTGAGAATAATGGCCTCTCGGTGACAATAAGAGACGGGAAGGTTTACGTCTCAATGGATGAGAAGCTCCTGTTCAAGACAGGCAGTTACGAGATTGACGCCAACGGACGTGCTGCTCTGCGTAAGCTTGGTGCGTTGCTTGAAAAGAACACTGACATAGGGATCCTTATAGAAGGTCACACAGACGATGTGCCTTACCGGTCTTCATCAGGCCAGCTGGTTGATAACTGGGATCTGAGCGTAAAGAGGGCAACAACTGTTGTGAGGGTTCTGACACAGGATACGAAGATAAACCCGAAACGTCTCACAGCCTCTGGGCGTGGCGAATATATCCCGGTAGACCCGTTAAAGACTGCTGACGCAAGACAGAAGAACAGACGTACGGAGATCATCCTTACTCCTGATCTCTCAGAACTTTACAAGATACTCGAGAGCTACGAATAGGGGCTTTACTCTTCTGCCTCGCCAAGCCGTACATTGAGTCTCACAAGGGCTTCCATCAGGTCCTCCTCCGGCTTCAGGAAGTCAAAATCTCTCCAGAAGTCTGAATCATATCCTGTTATGGTGCGGGAGAATACCGAATAGACAGGGGCTGTCTCGTCATGTTCAAACCGGGTGACATTATTCAGCCTGTGGTCTGTCACAGCCAGTTCAAAGAAGACATTGAAATGACTGTTAAAGAGCCTCTTTCTTCCTTTTGCAAGGAATCCCAGGTCACCTCTTACATGTGAAAGATAGTATCTCCCGTTGACAAGCCGGTAGTGGGTCCTGTATCTCACGTATTCAGGTTTCATTACATAGTCCCGTGGCAGACGGCTTACGTATGCTTCGCTTGTCTGGTCGATATAGCCGGGGTTAAGTTCAAATTCGGCCAGTACCACGGCATAGTTGTCTACATTGATGTAGACATCACCCTGCATCAGTGGTTCAGTGATCCATGGTCTCTGTTTAAAGGATATGACAAAGGCAGTCTGGTCATCTATTGTCACTATGTCAGTAAGATGATACTCATATGATTCGAACGACTGCGGGTCAAGGAAGTCGAACAACTGCCTTATGATGTCAAGTGTCAATGTCGAACCCAGTCCGGCCTTTAGTCTGACCGCCAGGGTGTCTTTTACCTCCAGGTTCTCAATTTTTCTGCTCCGCAGTACTTTCACCTGGTCACTCTGCAGTGATCTGGCATAAGGGCTTTTGTATATCTGCACCACGGCTTCGGAATAGACCTGGGGTTCTTTTTTCCTGTAGACACCTTCGCGGTAGAAACCGGTGAGCAGGGCAGGGCTGGTGCCGTAGTTTTCAGCTACTGATGCCACCGTATTACGTATGATCAGCAAAGGGTCCTGTGACCTTATTATAATCTCAGGGATGGGGATGTAATCGCGCTCCAGGCTTATTACCATGCTGTTGCCGGGAAGACTCCTGACAGGAATGCGGCGGTTGATATAGCCCACATATGATACTGAGAGAGTGTCGCTGAGGCATTCATCCGAGATCTTCAGGATGAAATCGCCGTTGTTGTTTGTCACTGTGCCTCGGCCACGGTGGCTGATGCTGATGGTGGCATAGGGCAGGGGGTCGGATGTCGTGGCATCAGTAATCCTGCCAGTTATAAATATCCAATCCGGAAGAGTCTTACCGGCAGTATCACGTGGTTCTTCAATTATGTCACGATAGAGGATTATGTGTTTACCGATGACGGAATACTTTACTTCCGGGTTAGCGGTCACCGAATCAAGCACTTGTCTCACCGGTATCTCGGAGTCGGGGATTATGAAGCTCCTGTCGGCGTTGATTATCTCCGTATCATAGGTAAAGATGTAACCGGTAAGTCTGCTTACCTCATTTAAGGCCCTGCCTGCCCTGATGGTGTTACCCGCTATCTTTACACTGTCATCCAGGACATTTTCCTGCGTGTAAAGCCGGGGTGTTATCAAAAGCAGGCCGGCTATCAGGATCCATTTTCTTTCTGCAAGTCCTGTCGGCCACATCTTATTCTTCCGTTCCTATCTGCGAAGAAGGCTGTATGTCTCGCCCTCCTGCACAGAACGGAGGTTAAAGGTAGTGCAAATAACCTGAATTATGGTATCGTGGGGCTGATTATCAAACATTGATGTGAGCCTGAAATCATTGATTGCCTCATCGGCAGCGACGATATCGATGTTGAATGTATGTTTAAGATCGGTAAAGACCTCACTGAGTCTTTCTCCGTCAAAGACAAGCATGTCAGTATGCCACGAGATATAGTTCGTATTTGTATTAAGCTCCTGCGAAGAGTTATCGGCGGAAAGCCTGCCGATGAAGTCCGGTTTGAGGGTCATGCTTCGCGAGCCGTCACTGCTTGTAAGCATTACGCTTCCGGTTGAGACAAATACCTCAACCTCGTTGTTGCCGTTATCAGTAATAACGTTGAATGAAGTACCGAGCACTCTCACCCTGGCGCTGCCGGCGTCAATTATGAAAGGACGCGAAGGATCGGGTGTTATGTTAAAGTAGGCTTCACCATTAAGTGTCACCCTGCGGTCATTCCGGCCGAATTTTCGGGAGTATGTCAGCCTGCTGTCACGGTTCAGGTATACCTTGCTGCCGTCAGGGAGCAGGACCTCAATATTTTTTTCATCAGTGGCGGAGGCAACTGCCACTTTCCCAGGTGATGCAACCTCAAATGCAATCCATCCCAGGCCTGCAACGATAATGATCATTGCAGCTATGCGCATCAATGACTGGAAAACTGATCTCCCCGGGAGCATGATAACGTTTTTTTCGGCTTCTATCCGGCTGTTCAGCTTATTCCATGCTTTGTCAACATCAATATTTCCTTCGGCATCTGTATACCTCAGGTCATTCCATTTCTTCATTATTTCTCCTTCTTCTCTCAACAGGATACGGGCGGCTTCGTCGTCTGCCCTCTCTTCGCCCGAGAGCCATGCCGCAGCATCAGACCACTCCTGTTCAGTCATTTTTTCTATTCTGTCGTTCTTTTTCATCACTCTGCCAGTACTTTTCTGAATTCTTTCAGCGCCTTTCCCATATTTGCCTCGACCGTCTTAAGCGAGACTGACAGCCTCTCGGCTATCTCACTGTATTTCATTCCTTCAAACCTGCTCATCCTGAATATCTCGCTGCATCTCTCAGGAAGCCGGTCGAGCACAAGTGCCACCCTTGTCTGGAGCTCTTTGTAGTATATTGCCTCTGTGACCGGTTCGGAGACTGTCTCTGCCCCGGCAGCGACCTCGCCAGCATGACGGTCAATAACCTTCCGGTGTTCGATATGGTGCAGAGACCTGTTATGCACCGAGCGGAAGAGATATCCTTTCAGAGAACTTTCTATTTTGAGATTTTCGCGGTCCTGCCACAGCCTGAAGAAGAGCTCCTGTACTATCTCTTCCGATGTGTCATGGTCCTTCAGTATGGTCTGAGCATAGCGTACCAGTGAAACATAGGAGGACCGGAAGAGTGTTTCAAACTCCTGTTTGTCTCCCTGCCTGATCCTCCTTATTATCTCACTGTCACTGCTCATGCGGTAACGGTTGTTTTATTCCTGCCTGTCGCTGAATTTAACTTTGCGGCTGAGCCTTCTGATAGCTGCCTCGATGCTCTGATCGGGCTCGATGACGTTGTAATCACCCCAGAAATCCGGATCGGCAAAGGCAGCCACCTCTTCGTCAAAGAAGTCTGAAGGCTTTATCCTTTCTTTTGATGCGAACTTGACAACATCTTCTTCAGTACGGTCTGTAATTGCCAGCTCAGACATGGTTGTAAAGTTGGTGTTGAAGAGTTTCTTTTTCCAGTCAACCTTGAACTTTACCTCTGCCCTCGAATAGTTGAAATACCACTTTTCATCTATCTCGCGGAAGCGCACAAGGTAGGATGTAGCTTCAGGGGTAACCTGCATGCCTATGGGCTTCTTCCTGATGAACATTGATGCTGCCAGCTCTTTGTTTTCAAGGTTAAATGAAAACTCAGCCTGGGCAACCGCATAGGTCTCAATATCAATATAGAGCTTGCCGTGATACAGAGGTGTGGTTATTGACGGCTTCTGGAA
>JAKEGI010000031.1 GCA_022615595.1 Bacteroidales bacterium
GAAGCGGTATCTCAGCTTGTAGGTGGTGGAACCGTCGACAAGCCATGTTCCGTTGGTATAGGCTGTCCCGGTCAGCTTAAGGTCAAAATAGTCATTGAGAGCAAAATAGTAGCCTCCGTCGGAGAGATAATAACCTCGCCTTGCCTCCTGACCGTATCTCGGCACAATGATTCCGGAGGACCTGTGCTGCTGCACAGGGAAGAATCCGAAAGGCAGTATGAGCGGTAAGGGTATATCAGCAACAACCATGTAGGCCGGTCCGGAGACTATCTTCTCTCCCGGATAAACCTTAGCACGATTAAGTGCCATATAGAAATGAGGCTCTTCGGCATCACAGGTTGTGAACTTGCTTTTATTGACATGAAGTGTACCGTCTTCATGTTTTTTAGTGGTAACACTCTGGAGAAAGCCTCCCTCCTGTTCGGTGGTGACATTTTTTATTACTCCCTTTTCTGATTTGAAATTATAAATTAGCTCTTTCGACTCAAACTCCTCCGACCCGTCACGGAAGTGAGGCTTTCCGGCCATCTTGCCGGTTGAGTCAGGTCTTCCCGTAGCATAGACCTCGCCTGTCTCCATGTCAAGAACGATTGAGTCAGCTGTGAGCTCTATTGTACCGTAGTTTACCTGGGCCTTCTCAACAAGACTTACCTTTTTTGTCTTCAGATCTGTCTTCATATAACCTTCGGCCTTGTAGACGATGGGCAGGTCAACTGCATCGGGTGATATGCCGAGCGTTTTCCCGGTCTTGACAGTATCCTGAACTTCAGCAATTTCAGATACTGTAACCGTATCAGGCATGACCGGTTCCTGCCCGTAAAGGCTGACGGAAAGGAGGAGTGGTATGAAAATTGACACAAATGATCTTTGTGCGATAAAATGCAAGTTAAATGCTATTTTTGCGATGTATATGTGCATAAAGGGCATGCCAGCGACAAAACTAATGAAAATTCGCAAAGCAGTAATGCGGCAAAAGACCAAAATAAGAGGGGTAAGAGATATTCTGTTCTGTGCCGTTCTGATGGCTGCAATTACCATGCCAGTGGAGGTGTTCGCGCAAGCTGCCTACGCAGATCAGGAATGGGTGGTTGTCATTGATGCCGGGCACGGTGGTAAGGACCCCGGATCAATCGGATATACCAAATCAAAGGAAAAGAACATTAACCTTGCGGTGGCTCTGAAAACAGGGAAATATATATCGGAGAACCTCAAAGATGTTAAGGTTGTTTACACAAGGTCCGGCGACACATTTCTCGGACTTGACGAAAGAGCTGAAATAGCCAATAAGAATAAGGCTGACCTGTTCATCTCGATACATTCAAATGCATGGATAGAGAGGCAGCCTCACGGCATAGAGACCTACGTCTTCGGTCCGACACAGAATGAGGCCAACCTGAAGGTTGCCATGAAGGAGAACTCCGTTATCACGTTCGAGGAAGACTACCAGACCAAGTATGAAGGCTATGACCCGAATTCGGTGGAATCATTTATCATCTTCTCGCTGATGCAAAACACTTATCTTAAGCAAAGCACCGAGTATGCATCTATGCTGCAGGATCAGTTCAGGGACAGGGCAGGCCGTTTTGACCGTGGCGTCAAACAGGGTGGCTTCGTCGTGTTATGGCGCAGCACAATGCCTTCAGTGTTGATAGAACTGGGATTCATTTCCAATCCGAGTGAAGAGAAGTATCTTACTTCTGCAGAAGGGCAGGATTACCTTGCCTCAGCCATCTACAGGGCATTCAGGGACTACAAGCACACAATAGACAGTCGCTCGGGTGTTGCCGCAAAGAATCCTGCCAATAATGACCCGGCACTGGCAGTGATAAGGAGCGATACAGCCGTAAAATCAACTGAGCTGGCTCCGACGGCATCGGCCGGTGTGCCTGCTGCGACTCAGGGCATGAAAAGTACCGCCAAACCTGCTGAGAACACATTCTTCATGGTTCAGATTGCTGCTCTACCTGCCGCATCAACTGTAAGGCAACCTGAATTCAAGGGCATTGAAACAGTCACCAGGATTGATGACGGGGAGAGGGTCAAGTTCGGAGCAGGGAAGTTCACAGATTATGAAAAGGCATTGGATTACCGCAGGTCAATCACTTCATCATATCCTGACGCATTCGTCATAGCAGTCAGGAACGGAAGAATAATCCCTCTCAGAGAGGCAATCGAAGCAACAGAAAACAAGTAACAGTATGAAAAAAATATCTCATGAAGTAAAAGTCGGTGTAGTAGCCCTGATAACCATTGCCGCATTCATATGGCTCTACAGTTTTCTCAAGGGGAGTGAGCTCTTCACCAGCACCGACACCTATCATATTGTTTACCAAGACATTAGCGGACTTAAAGAATCGAGCCCCGTGGAGATAAACGGGTATCAGGCGGGTATCGTCCAGGATATCAAACTGATAAACGACGGAAGCGGACGGCTTGCAGTAGCAATATCCGTCGACAGGGAATTTGACCTCCCGGAAGGAACAGAGGCTGAGATAACTACCGCAACCCTTATTGCCGGCATGAAGATAGTGCTGAGAATGGGCGAAGGAGAGGAGATGTATCAGAATCATGACACTCTGCAAGGATATGTTGCAAGATCAATCATTGATAAGCTCGGCGAGTCACTTGCTCCCATCGAAGGCAACATTACAGATATGGTTGTGGAGCTCGATTCGCTCATCGCAAGCATTAATGACCTCTTTACCCCGCAGATGGCGTCAGATATTCAATCGGCAGTGGCAAATGTAAATGGCATTACAGCCAACCTGCATGAGATATCTGAAAAAGAAAAGGAGCACTTAATGGCTGCCATGGGAGATATGCAGAAGTTCACCGCCATGCTATCGGCTAACAGTTCATCGATAGATTCTGCGATTAAGAACCTTGCTGCTATATCAGACACAATTGCCTCCTCAGATCTCTCTTCATCACTGGCTTCCCTGAAATCAACAATCAGCAGTGTTGATGAGATAATGTCAGGAATAAGCAAGGGAGAAGGCTCCGCCGGTAAACTGGTGACCGATGACAGCCTCTATATAAATCTCAGCAACACACTCTACAGCCTCGATCAGCTTTTGAAGGATATGCAGGAGAATCCTAAAAGATATGTTCACTTCTCCCTTTTTGGCAAAAACGATAAGTAATTTGTAGGAATATTGATAAACAAAACTAAATCACCCCCTTGCAAAGGCACTTTTCACACCGGCAGAAGCGGGGCAATAAAAGGATGTCTTTATCTTCTGATTTATAATTGCCTGTGGCACATAGGCTCCACCATAAATAGCTGATTATCAATGAAATATTTTTTTAATTTTTTTTAATACTATAATACGCTGATGTTCTGAACAGTATAAAATAAATGTAAAAGTCAAGCGAAAATAATTTTTTTTTTTACTTTTTTTTTTACAAATATTGTCCCGGGTTTCAGCACCTGAAATATATTAGAAGGATTTTTTGAATTTTTATCTGAATGAACAAGTCGCACGATGAGGTTTGGAATAACTGTCTGGATATAATCCGCGATATAATTCCTTCCGCAAGTTTCAAGACATGGTTCGAGCCTATTGTTCCGTTGAGGCTTGAAAAGAATATTCTGACGATTCAGGTACCCAGTCCTTTCTTTTATGAATATCTTGAAGAACAGTATATTGACATACTTCGCAAGACATTACGGCGTGAGATAGGCAATGATGCCAAGCTTGAGTATAACATAATAATGGAAAACTCAAGCTTCAGCAACGGCAAGCCCTACACTGTCAAATACCCCTCGAGGAACAAAGGTGATCTGCAGAACAAGCCTATGCAGGTACCTTTTGAGGTAACGCAGCCTGCCATAAGGAATCCATTTATTATTCCCGGCATCAAGAAACTGCATTTTGATCCCAGGCTTAATCCTGATTACTCCTTCTCAAATTTCGTTGAAGGTGACTGTAACAGGCTCGCCCGGTCTGCAGGAATTGCTGTCGGAAACAATCCCGGAGGCACCGCCTTCAATCCATTGATGATTTACGGCGATTCCGGGCTTGGAAAGACTCACCTTGTGCAGGCAATCGGAATACTCGTGAAGGAGAAGCATCCTGACAAGACTGTTCTCTATGTCAACGCAAATAAGTTCCAGACTCAGTTTGTTGAATCGATAAGGAATAACAACAAAAACGATTTCCTCCATTTTTACCAGATGATTGATGTGCTCATAATAGATGATGTACATGAATTTGCCGGTAAGGAAAAGACACAGGACACCTTCTTTCACATCTTCAATCACCTCCATCAGTCAGGCAAACAACTGATACTCACATGTGATAAGCCGCCTGTTGAACTACAGGGGATGGAACAGAGACTCTTATCACGATTCAAGTGGGGATTGCTGGCTGATCTTCAGAAGCCTGACTATGAAACCAGGCTTGCAATATTAAGGAAGAAAGCATACAATGACGGCATTGAGCTTCCTGAAGAGATCTTTGAATTCCTCGCTGAAAACATCTCGTCCAATATCAGGGAGCTT
Source organism: Bacteroidales bacterium (assembly GCA_022615595.1). Taxonomy (GTDB): domain Bacteria; phylum Bacteroidota; class Bacteroidia; order Bacteroidales; family VadinHA17; genus SR-FBR-E99. The sequence continues at coordinate 4,505 of JAKEGI010000031.1, forward strand.
GAGTCAGGCCTCATTTCTCTCTATGCACAGTCAACCCTTAACCGTAAGGAAGTTACACTTGAGCTTGCCCGCCAGATGGTTGACAGGCTTGTAAATACTCAGCGCAGGGAGATCACGATTGATTACATACAGAAGGTTGTATGTGAGTACTACAAGATACCGGTAGACCAGATGCAGGGTAAAACGAGGAAGCGTGAGATAGTACAGGCCAGACAGGTATCGATGTATTTCTCAAAGAACCTCACCAAGGCATCGCTTGCCAGTATCGGTTCATGCATCGGAGGCAAGGACCATGCAACAGTTTTGCACGCCTGCAAGACAGTCAATAACCTTATTGACACAGATCGGCACTTCAGAAACCAGATAGTAGAAATTGAGAAAAAGCTCAAAGTATGAAGGCTGATATTAATTATCTGAAGGAGGAGTTCTTCAGAAAATTTGGTGACAGGGCAAATGACCCTGTTATTTTTTATTCCCCCGGCAGGGTAAATCTCATTGGTGAACATACTGACTACAATGGAGGTTATGTTTTCCCTTGTGCTCTTGATTTCGGCACCTCGCTGGCAGCGAGAAGAATCGGAAAACCTGAGATAAGGCTCGCCAGCATCAATTTTCAGGGTGACGAGGTTATTCAGGTAAGCACTGCTTACACTGCACTGCCGGGTAGCTGGACCAACTATCCTGTTGGCGTAATCAACGAGTTCGCCAGGAAGGGGATATCAGCACCGGGTCTGGAGCTTCTCTTTTACGGGGATATTCCAAACGGTGCCGGATTATCATCCTCAGCCTCAATTGAAATGGTCACGGCGGTGGCGATGAACGAACTCACAGGTTCAGGAATTGATACCATGGATCTGGTGAAGATGGGACAAAAGGCTGAGAATCATTTTGTCGGCATGAACTGCGGCATAATGGATCAGTTCGCAGTCGCCTTCGGCAGGAAAGATCATGCTATCAATCTTAACTGTGATACCCTTGAATACAAGTATGCTCCCCTGCAGCTCGGCTCCAGGCGTCTTATAATCACAAACACCAATAAGCGCAGGGGGTTGACCGACTCAAAGTACAATGAGCGGCGATCAGAATGCGAAAAGGCAGTAGAGCTTATATCTGCACACCGGAGAATCAGTAATCTCAGCGAACTGACCATCAGCGATCTATGGCTTCTTGATAAGTATATTGCTGATGGGGTAGTAAGAAGGAGAGCAAAGCATGTCATTACTGAGAATGCCCGAACCCTGGATGCAATAAATGCATTGGAAAGGAATGATATTGAGACCTTTGGCAGGCTGATGAATGAATCACATGACTCTCTCTGCACTGATTATGAGGTAACCGGATCTGAGCTCGACACGCTTGTCTATGAAGGACGCAGGCTGCCGGGAGTAGTGGGCACCAGGATGACCGGGGCAGGATTCGGAGGATGCACCGTCTCAATCGTGGAAGGTGATCAGGCTGCAGCCTTTATGGAAAAGCTGGATGCCGTTTATACCAGCAAGACAGGTCTCAAGGCTGACTTTTACCTGCCGGGTGTTGGTGACGGAGCACGAAGGGTTGAATGAGGTCCTGACGCACTGCGTGGTCGGGATTTCAGAGCTGCGCTCTTCAATCTGGAAGACCGAAGACCGAAGACCGAAGACGGAAGAGGGAAAGCACCGATTACCTATTACTGATTACCGATTACCCCTCCTCACACTTCATATCTCACATCTCACATCTCTGAACTCTGTGCCCCACTGACGCTCCTTCGTCGGTCAGTGCCTTCGGCTTGCTCCCTGCTCCATGCCCCATGCCCCTTGCTATAAATCCTGCACGCACCTGAAACCGACTGTTGAGTTCCTGTCATAGCCGTCTGAGACCAGCAGTTGCATCTGTCTCATGTCAAGTGGCTGAGGGCCGCCCTGGATATACCAGAAGCTTGACTCAGGCCTGAAGTAGCTGCCTCCCCTGATAATGTTGAAATAGTAGGCTCCGTTGCAGTAAATGTCAGCAGTCATCTGCCACACATTTCCTACAAGATCGGCTACTCCATAAGGGCTCTCTCCTTTTGGGAATGCATCTACGGGAGTAGGTCTGCCGAAGGCATTATTGCACTTGGTGGCATGGAAGTCGTTACCCCATGGCCATAGCCTCCTGTCTGTTCCCTGGGCAGCCAGCTGCCACTCAGCCTCCGTGGGAAGTCTTTTACCTGCCCACCGGGCATAGGCTTCTGCATCCCTGAGGCTGACATATACCACAGGATATTTCTCCTGTCCGGGGACAGGCATGCCGTTATCCCAGTGCTTCAGATAATTGGCAGTGTCATCGGGTATATATCGGCTTTCCATTATAAACTGCAGGAACTCCTCATTGGTTACCGGGTATTTGTCCATCAGCAGGCTGTCAATGCTGATAACACTCTCCTCCCCGGCTGAGGGGTAAATAATGAAGTCGTCATTTGACTTCAGAGTGTAGTTTATGGCTGCAGCCGGCACAAGCACCATTCCTTCAGGTATGCCAACAGCAGGCCGGGTTCGTATTGTCTCTGAAACCAGCCATGGTTTTCCGCCTGTTACTTTTACGATCCTCTCATCGAGCAGGAGTCCTTCAGCAGTAAGCTGAATTACAATCTTCCCTTCCATCATGCCGAAGAGGTCATCCGTGTGAATGACCGTATCGACAGGGGCCGACAGACTGACCGGGCTATTGTCATAACCGGGAGAACCTTTCCACAGTGACACTATTCCCTGGCTATCGGTTCTTAGGTGGAGCCTGCTGCCCATGAGATCAGCCTTTATGAGCTCTGGCAGCACTGCGATGCAGTCCACGGAGCTCTCTCTTCTGGTGCCGGAATACTCACGGGGCCATCCCGGGGCACTGACCGGTACCATCGCTATGCCGCCGGAGTCAGCCGGAGCAATCTCTTCATGATGCCAGAGCGATACAATATGTTTTGCATCTGTCTCCGAGGACCTGAACATGGGGCCATCGGCTCCGTTATGATCCATATTTAGTATGGTATAGAGTGTCTTGTCACCCGCCTTCCACCGGTTGATATAAACCTTGTCCGATTCACTTTGAACCAGGGGTGTCCATTCCTGGTCAAGGAAAGCATCGCTGTTCTGCCTGAGAAGGAAAGTCGTCTCTGCAAGATACTTAAGATCAGATGTATAATCATCTCCCCTCCCTCCCGCACGGAAGAGATTCAATTCGGTTCCGTAACCGTTGAAAAAGGCAACTGAAATCTCACGGTGAAGTATATCTTCGCCCACGTCAGCAACCCTGAATATTGCAAAGTCAGGCTTTATGAGCTTGTTGAGGTTTAGTTCAGGGCTGAGGAAGAGTGCATTGTGTACCCTTCCGGAAATAATTCCGGGCATATCTTTCACCACTGCCATTCCTTCGGAGAACATGACAACTCCTTCTCTCACCGAATCAGCAGCCTGTTGCAGCTCAGCACTTGAGCTGCCCTGCGTGTCAAGCACAACGCCATCGGCTTCGGTAGCGGCAATCATTTCAGCCATACCCTCATGATGATCCTCCTCGCGTGTGCTTCTGTCCCACGGATTATAGGCGATGAAGAACCTGCAGTCGCTCAGCCGTGCATGCCTGCTGATGGCCCGGAGTCCTTCTGTCCCTCCCGGGAGGTCACGATAAAGGTCCCACTGGTTTCTCTCATCGAGACCCAGGCGCGGCCATGTAGGCCATATTCCGTAGACATCAACATGACCGAAGATTTCATTGTATGATGAGAGAAAGTTGTTAAATCCCGAGGTTCCGGCGAATCTGTCATAGAAGTCCCTGTCCCACGCCATCTGCAGGATAATAAGATAGCTTGTTCGTATCCATTTCAGGTCTTCACGGCTATACAACGCATCACTGAAACTGTCAAGATCATACAGGTACCTGTCTGCAAACATTAGTTTAAGACCTTCCTGCCATGGCCCGCTGTATACATCAGCCCAGATGTTATAAGATACCGAGGCCCCCGGAGGAAGTATCGTCTCGTATCGTCTTTTAGTGCCGAGATCAGTCTGGCTTCGTCGTGCGATTGAACATACAGAGAGTGTGGTATCGGTCCCGAAGGCAGAGAATCCCATCTCCCAGGCATTGTCAGGTAAGATAACTCTCACAGGACTCTTTCCGGGAAGAAAGAGGTTAGCCCTCGCCAGGTTTGAAGGGCCAGAGCCAGTAATGAAAACGTTTTCCCTGTTCTCCCCGAAGGGAACAACGTCACTGATCCTGATTGTGTCGTTCCTGTTGTTCCTGATCACCAGTTCGGCATACCAGCCTTTTCTGTCCATGGTCCGTGGAGTGAACCCTGCCTCCACTCCTCCCGGGAATATCATTACGAAGCGGCTGCCGGTCAGTCCGGCAGGAACATCATCAGATTCATAATAGTTGCCGTCTATCCTAAAACTGAAGAGCGGCCTCCCTGCGGAGAGATTTACTATTGTGCTGTCATCAAGGATGAACCTGACAACTCTTGCACCTGTCTCTTTCGTAACTCCGATGTTTTCAAGTGACTGTCCGGCTGCAGAGGTCAGCATTGATGCAATAAATAAGAGAGAAGCTAAGATTTTCTTCCTTGACATGTCAATAAAAAGCTAATTCCGACGTTTCAGTTTTAACGCAAGTGCAATTTAAGTTATTGCCATGAAATACAAAAACCCTGCCGCATATGGCAGACTGTTTTTCAGATATTGTGCACTATTGTTTCTTGTTTAGATATTAATTACTAATTTTAAACGATGGTTGAGATTGGTCTAATGAAAAGAATTTACTGTAAAAGCTTCATTTTCATTATTCTTATTCTATCGGCTCTGCTTATTGTGCCTGGGTGTGCCGCATCCAAGAAAAATCCTTACCAGGAGAAAAGGAGGGTTTCGCATATTGACACTTCACAGTTAGGACGCAACAAGTACTTCTTTTCCAACAAGTACCAAAAGAAACTATTCAAGTACAAAAAGAAGTAATTTATTCTTCACAGTTGACTTCAAGCCCATCCCAGGCAAGGGTAACATTAACAGGAAGCTCCCTGTTCACATCTTTATGCTTTCCCATCTGATGTCCTATGTGCGTAATGTATGCCTTTCTCGGTGAGACCTGCTCTATGAGGTTCAATGCTTCGCCGAGACTGAAATGAGAAATGTGCTTTTCCTTGCGTAAAGCATTTATTACCAGGCATTTCACACCTATTATCCTCTCCCGGGTCTCCTCAGGTATGTAATTGGCGTCAGTTATATATGCCAGATCGCCTATCCTGAAGCCCAGTATCGGCAACCTGTAGTGAAAGACCCGCAACGGGATGATCTCGTCTCCGTTCAGGTCAATGTTATAGCCGGCGATTGTATGAAGCTCCATCTTAGGCACGCCGGGGTACCTGTTCTCGGAGAAGACATACTCATACTCCTTCCTTACGGCATTCTGTACCCTCTCTTCGGCATAAATGTCGATAGCCGCCTGGCTCTTGTAATTGAAAGCCCTGAGATCGTCCATACCGGCAATATGATCTTTATGTTCATGGGTAAGAAGAATGGCATCAAGCTTTTTGACGCCTGCGCGAAGCATCTGTTGTCTGAAATCAGGTCCGGCATCGATAACAATGATGTTAGAGGCGGTCTCAACCAGAAGTGAAGCCCTCAGTCTTTTGTCATGGCAGTCATCAGAAAGACAAGTGGCACATTCACAAGCTATTACAGGCACACCCTGTGATGTCCCGGTTCCAAGAAAGGTGATCTTCACAGTTTTTGATTTGCAATGCAAACATAGCCTGAAATTGAGAGAAGAACAATATCAGTTATCACTTTAGGGCAACCGTTTTGGTTTATATATCTTTACCATGTGTTTAATCATGAGATGAAGGGAAAGATATTCATGGTGCCTGTTACCCTCGGTAACGCAGACCATATGGTGACAATACCGCCTGTGACACGGGAAATCACTGCTTCTCTGAGGATCTTTGCCGTGGAGGATGTCAGGAGTGCCCGCAGATACCTCAGAAGCATTGACAGGGAGTTTCCTGTGGATGATGCTCTGTTTATCCCAATAGGCAAACATTCAGAACCTGGCGGGCTTAATGAGTTCTTTGCAAGGGTTTCAGAAGGGATGGATGCCGGGGTTATGAGTGAAGCAGGCATGCCCGGACTGGCCGACCCGGGTAATATTGTTGTTGCGGAAGCGCACCGGAGATCTGTTAAGGTAATTCCGCTTACAGGGCCCTCTTCCATAATACTCGCGCTTGTCGCTTCAGGGATGAACGGCCAGTCATTTTCATTCAACGGCTACCTCCCTGTTGATCCTCAGGAGAGAAAGAAGGCTATCGCTGACCTTGAAAGGAGATCAGCAGCAGGTCATACACAAATATTTATGGAGACCCCTTACCGCAATGAAAAAATTCTTGACGATATTCTTAAAGTATGCAATTGCTCAACCAGGTTATGCATCGCAGCTGACATCACCCTTTCAACGGAGAGCATCGTTACCCGGACTGTTGCCGAATGGCTGAAGGAGAGGCCCGCCATTGACAAAAGGCCTGTCGTTTTCCTTCTGATGGCATGAGGCTGTTTATATTGTAAAACAGCTCGCCCGGTTTCTCACTGAAAGCTTTATTGTATAAATTGTATCCGTTAAAACTTGCGACAATGATAAGAAGAACACTGTTATGCACTGTAATGACCCTTGTTACAGCTCTCATGGCCGGGCAAAAGGTGGATATGAGCCTGTTCAGCGCCATAAAACCCAGGAACATAGGACCCGGAGGCATGAGTGGCAGGGTCACTGCTTTTGCCTCGGATCGCAGGAATGAAAATACGTTCTATATCGGGACCGCTTCCGGAGGTCTTTGGAAGAGTGTCAATGCAGGTACCACTTTCACTCCTCTCTTTGACAATGAGGCAGTAGCCTCCATAGGTGCTCTCGCCGTGGATCCGAAAAGACCTGACATTGTATGGGCAGGAACAGGTGAAGGCAATCCGCGCAACAGTGTCACCGGCGGTTACGGTATTTATAAAAGCACTGATGGCGGTCTTACCTGGAAATGCATGGGTCTTGAGCTGACCCGTTATATCCACAGAATCATAGTTGATCCTGTCAATCCTGACATCGTTTATGCCGGTGCAATGGGCAATCCATGGGCTCCTCACAGGGAAAGGGGCCTCTACAGGACTACAGACGGAGGCACCACCTGGAGCCAGGTGCTCTTCACCAATGAAACCTCGGGAGTGGCTGATATGGTAATGGACCCCACCAATCCCGGCAAAATATTCGTCGCCATGTGGGATCACCGCCGCTGGCCTTGGTTCTTCGACTCAACACATGAGGGCTCAGGGCTCTGGCTTACACGTGACGGAGGCACCACTTTCACACGGATAACGGAGGGTTTGCCTGCCGAGACTGGGAGGATGGGGCTGGCCATCGCTGCATCAAATCCCTCCTATGTATATGCCTATGTTGAGACAAAACCGTCATCTGCCATCTACAGGTCAGTTGACGGCGGCATAAAATGGGAGAAAAGAGGCGATAAGAATATAGGCAACAGGCCGTTTTATTATGCCGAGATCTATGTCGACCCGGAGAATGAAAACAGGCTCTACAGCCTCTTCTCAGGCATCAATGTGAGCGAGGATGGCGGAATGAGCTTTAACAAGAGCATTGCTGCCTCAGTGCATCTTGACCATCATGCATGGTGGATTGACCCTGTAAACCCTGACCGGATGCTTGACGGCAACGACGGTGGAATGGCAATAAGTTATGACAAGGGCGAAACATGGCGTCATATCGAGAACCTGCCCCTGGGACAGTTTTACCATATCAGTGTTGACAGCGAACTGCCTTATAATATATACGGGGGTCTGCAAGACAACGGCTCATGGCGCGGGCCGGCCTATACTTGGTATAATGGACCGATAATCAATGAGATGTTTGACTTCCTCATTGGCGGTGACGGTTTTGACGCCCTGCCTGTGCCGGGTGATGCCCGTTACTGCTATGCACAGTCACAGGGGGGATCAATAAGGAGAATAGATCTGCTGACAGGCTGGGGAAAGAGCATCAGACCTGCTCCCGAAGGAGATGAGAAACTCAGATTCAACTGGAACTCGGCCCTGGCACAGGACCCCTTTGACAATAATACTGTCTATTTCGGCAGCCAGTTTGTACATAAAAGCACCGACAGGGGTGACACATGGGTGAAGATCTCTTCTGACCTGACCACCAATGACAGTGAGAAGCAGAAACAGCAGGAGAGCGGCGGTATCACAAGAGATGCCACCGGCGCTGAGAATCACTGCACCATCATCACAATTGCACCCAGCCCGGTGACAAGGGATATCATCTGGGCAGGCACTGACGATGGCATGATTCAGCTTACCTCCGACGGAGGAAAGACATGGAACAACATGGCAAGGAATATCAAGGGAATACCTCGTAATGCATGGATACCGCAAATAACAGCCTCAGCCTACAATGCCGGAGAAGCATTTGCGGTGGTGAACGACTACCGTCAGGGTGACAACTCAGCATATCTTTATCATACAAAAGACTTTGGAAAGAACTGGAAAAGGATCATTGATGACACTGAGGTGTGGGGATACGTTCTATGTTTTGTACAGGATCCGGTTGAACCGAATCTGATGTTCGCCGGTACGGAATATGGCCTTTACGTTACATTTGACGGAGGAGAAGCATGGAATAAATGGACAAGCGGCTATCCTACTGTTTCCACATATGACATGGTCATTCATCCGCGAGAGCACGACCTTGTCATCGGCACCTTCGGCAGGGCGCTCTGGGTCCTCGATGACATCCGTCCGTTGCGTGCCCTGGCAACAGAAGGGCCGGCGATGTTAACCAGTAAGTTGTCAGCTTTTAAAGCTCCGGTGGCTTACATGGCAAACACGAAAAATCTTCCAGGCTATTATTTTTACGGAGATGCAATGTTCAGGGGAGAAAACAGGCAGCAGGGAGCCATGATATCATTCTTTGCGGCAGGAGACCCGGGAAAGGTATCGGTGGAGATTAAAGATGCCGCAGGAAAAACAGCCAGAAACATGGATATTGAGTATGTAAGAGGCTTCAACAGGTTCACATGGCGCTTCGACCGTAATCCACTCCCGCAGGCGACACTTGCTGAACAGTCAGATGACCCGAGAGGAAGGTTCTCAAGGGGCTTTGGAGGAATGGTATTACCAGGAACCTACAATGTCATTCTTAAGAATGGCGAGGTAACCGCAACGACAGCGGTTGAGGTTAAACCCGACCCAAGAATTGAGGGGCATGACTTCAATGCCATTGCGGAAAACAGTTCAAGGGCTGAGGCATTTATTCCGGGTATAGATGACCTTAACGCGAAGCTTAAACAGATCAGGGAGTGCAGGGAAACAGTGGTGAAGAGTGACAATCTGATAGAAAAGCTACCCCGCTTCGCGGAGCTCGTCGCCGGCACTCATAAGATTGTTAAAGATGAGCTCACAAAGCTTGAGGAGCTTCTGAATAAAAGACCCGACGGAGTGCTTGCAAGGGTAAACGGTTACCGTACACTCGTAATGGCATCAGGCGCATTATCCCAATCAGAACAGAAGAGTGTGACTGATGCGGAAGCTGCTCTTGGCGAGGCAAATACCCTTATCGACGGGTTCCTCGACGGCCCCTGGACGGAATACCAGGCTATATTGAACAATGTCGATATCCCATTGGATCAGATCCTCGGAAAATAAAAAAAAGAGACGCTCAAACCGGGCGTCTCTCTTACTATTTTTTGGCCTTGACGAGCTCGACCACCTCTATCTCAAACAGCAGGGGCGAGTATCCAGGGATAACAGAGATATACCGGCCATAATAATCATAATACCCATAACCGACAGAGCCGTAGGCAAGTTTTGAAGGAATGAGCAGCTGTGCCTTGGTTCCCAGCCTCATCCTGGGAAGAGCTATTATCCAACCCTCAATCAGACCGTATGAATCAAGCCTGAATCTGAAAGGTGTAGTCTCTTCGGTGTTATTGTTAAATTCGGTTCCGTCAAGAAACCATCCGACATAATAGACACCGAGAGAGTCACCTATTTCAACATTCTCACCGGCACCGGGATTGATTTCAATATAGTATAATCCGTTGGCATCAGGGGCAACGGTAATGTTGTTTCGCGCAACATAGTCAGCTATAAGGCTCCTCTCCTCCTCCTCATACTTCTTTTCAGAGTTGCTGCATGAGATTGCAGTCAAAAGAACTGCCGCCAATGCTGCTGAAATTAAATTGTTTTTCATGCGGTTTATATGATAATCCTGTCTTATATCAAATATCGTTCCAAAATCAGATCACCTCCCTTACTCTGATCCTGTAGATGAGTATTGCCCTTCCGGGTATCCTGTGTCCGTCTCCTGTATGACCATAGGCAAGGTAAGGCGGAATTATGAAGATATAATCGCTTCCCTGGCTCATCATCTGAAGGCCTTCCGTCACTCCGCTTTCTGTTCCCTCATATCCTACCCTGATAGTCTGGGTGCCGCTGTATAATGTATTTCCATCCATGAGGTTGCATTCAAAATCAAAGGTGACGTTGTCACCTGTTTTGACCCTTGCCCCTCCCCCTTTCTCAAGAACACTAAACCATAGTCCTGTTGCCGTCTCACTGAATAAAAGGTCACTCTTGCTGACATAACCGGTTATCAGTTGCCGGTCACTTGTAATGATTGACTTGTTAAGCTCTATCATCCGCTCTTCCGATGGCGATTCCGATGAGCTTCGGTTGTCTGGTTTATTCTGGCAACCCGTGACTGAGGCAAGCAACAGTATCAGGATAATGTATTTCATCTGACCATTTCTGTGGCTGCTTCCTCAAGTTTTTTCCTGAAAGAAGGAAGAACATTCTCGAAGTGCTGCACCACTTCCTTTATTGTTCCCTTCATCTCACCTCCTGCTGCATTACGGTGTCCTCCTCCGTTAAAGCATTTGCGTGACAGTTCATTGGCGTTAAAACTTCCCTTTGATCTGAGAGACATCTTCACAAATCCCGTACGCTCAACGAAGAGAACTGAAAGGACCACTCCGTTAATAGCAAGCAGCATATTTGCAAATCCCTCAGTGTCTCCCTTGACATGTTTGAACTCATCCAGATCATTCTTTGTCAGCCAGATATATGCAGTATGCAGGTCAGGGTGCACTACCATGCGCGAGTGAAGGGCAAAGC
>JAKEGI010000273.1 GCA_022615595.1 Bacteroidales bacterium
AGAATATTCATTTCCTGGTCTTTGTTCCCTACTCAAAAATAGTATTTAAGTCGAAATAACTCATCCGCGCAGTGAATTATCGTCAAGTGAGCCGAAGAGGTATCCCTCCTCCATGGATATCATCAGAAACCTGTCGAGAAAGAGTATTGCGTGGCTGCCTTCAGAATCATGCAACACTATGATCGAGCCGGGGTGCAGCCTTCGCCTGAGAATTGAAAGTGATATTTCCGGATCCAGCTTCTTGTCAAAGTCATATGGCATTATATCCCAGAATACCACCCTCATCGATCGTTCGAGGATCTTATACTGTCTGCGCCTGATGCGGCCATAGGGCGGTCTGAACAGGTTGCTGCAGGTTATCTCTCTCCCTTTCATTATGTCTGAGCAATATGTCCTGACACTTGTGCTCAGGCCGTTAAGGTGGCTGTACCCGTGGTTGCCAATGGTGTGCCCCTCAGCCGCGATGCGGGCGAAGAGACCCGGGTATTTCAACACCTTATGCCCGGTGCAAAAGAAGCTTGCCTTTACGTTCCTGGCCTTCAGAATATCAAGTATGGCGGGGGTTGATGACGGATCAGGCCCGTCATCAAATGTCAGGAAGAGCCTCTTCTCCGAAACGGTAATCCTGAATAGTGCGTCAGGATAAATAAACCTTGCTGGAAATGGCTTTCCGAACTGCTTCATTATCTTCCCGGCACCTCACCGTAAAACCTGTTAAGCTCAACGGCAGCCCTGCCTGCCAGCTCCGTCATACCCAGGGCAGCAGCGACGTTGTAGACCTCATAAATCGACTGCAGGGCCAGACCGGTGTGAATATCGAGTCCGTATTGCTTCCTTTCAGACAGAAGGGTAATGAAATTCAGCGACACCACAGAGTTGTCAATGATGGCTGTAAATATCTCTTCGGCCTTCTCTTTTTTGCCTGCAAGTGCAAGTGCCTCAACAAGGTCAATGCTGTAAAAGTCAAAAGGCATCTTTTCGGCGGGGACAATGCTCAGACCCTTTTCAGCAGCAGCAAGTGCCCTGGCAGTGTCTCCTTCTGCAGCAAGTGCCTTTGACAACCGTCCGAACTGACGCCTGAAAATATCGAAGAGTCTACGGTTGTTCTCATCGAGATATACCCCCTCCTTCTCAGCATTTCCCCACCTGAACCTGTTCATCATATTCTCATACATCTCCTCCGTGTCTACCATGCCTGTCTCTCCGGGAGCCTGGCGGTCAATTCTTATGGGGCTTACCCTGTAAGCCATCCCCTCAAGAACGAAGAAATTTTCAAGCCCGATGTATGTTGAGCCCGGGACAGTAGCAGCATAATATAACGGGCGCTCCCAGTTATTTCCTGCCATGATGTCCATGATAGCAAGGTCATTCTTTGAAGCCATTGTCCCCTTGAAGGTCCAGACAAGAGGTGAGATTATCCTGTCTGCATGATATGGCCTGACGGCCCCGGTATTGATGACGTGCGCCGAATCAACATCGACAAGGAATTCCTTCACGGGAATGAAATTGTAGAAGTCACCTCTGCCCGACAGGTCAACCTTGGCCTTGGGATCATCAGATCCGGCAAACTCCATCACTCTTTTAATGTTATAAGGCTCCTTCACAAGTGCCTCTACCGGTAGCTGGACACGCTCACCCTCAACGTACTTTTCATAATGAAGGGTAAAGGGCAGAGGATCGGAATCGAAGGCTTTCCTGCTCATTGACTCGATATAGAATCCGCTCTGGAGATAGCTCAGGTTAGCCACCCTTACATCGGTGCGAAAGCCCTCCACATCCTGGATATACCACAACGGGAATGAATCATTGTCTCCGTATGTCAGCAGGATGGCGTTCTCGTCGCATGAACTGAGGTAGTTGGAAGCAATATCTCTCGCTGTGTACCTGTCTGAACGGTTATGGTCATCATAATTCCGGGCAAGCATCAGAACGGGCACTGCTATTGTCAGAAGTATTGCAGGGAGTGCTGCCGCAATGTGTTCTCCCGTATGCTTTTTCAGAAGGTCATATACCAGCATGACTCCCATGCCTATCCATATCGCAAAGGCATAGAATGAACCTGCATAGGCATAGTCACGCTCTCTGGGCTGACTCGGATACTGATTCAGGTAGACAACTATCGCCAGCCCGGTCATTAGGAAGAGGAGGCCTACAAGCAGAACCCCCTTCCTGTCGCGGCTGTATTGCCAGAAGAGACCAGCCAGCCCTGCCAGCAGTGGAAGCAGGAAATATCTGTTACGGGCAGGGTTATGCAGGTTGTCAGCAGGCAGCAGCATCTGATCTCCCAACCTGGCCTTGTCTAAGGCAGCAATACCTGATATCCAGTTGCCGTCAATCACATTGCCGTTTCCCTGTACATCATTCTGACGTCCGGCAAAGTTCCACATGAAGTACCTGGTATACATGTAACCCACCTGGTACCTGAAGAAAAAGCGCAGGTTCTCGCCGAAACCCGGGAGGGTGACCTGCTGGTTCTCCCCTCCGCGCCTCACAGTGACCTTGCTGCCGCTGATGCGGCCCCAGTGTTCATACTGTCTGATATGATCAGGGTCTGAGCTG
>JAKEGI010000032.1 GCA_022615595.1 Bacteroidales bacterium
TCATCAAGAACATCAGGGGTGTCGATAGTGTCAAACAGGTTCTCAAGGTTATAAAAACCGATAACTCCCGCTCTAACCTCCGTTTGGGCAGAGAGAGAGAATGAGAAAGGCAAAAGAAGCACTGCAAATATTATCCTGAACATAACCACTTTCCTGATTTGAAGTAAAGGTAACACTTTTACCTTTCGCCTTTCGCCTTTCGCCTTATAAATCATATCTTTATTGCAGAACATTACTGCTAATTATGAAATATAACAGACTGATCTATTTAGTGTTACTATGGCTGATCACATGCGGCACCCTGGCCGGACAGCAGGGAAGGGTGCGGGGGATCATCACAGACAGGAACAACGGATCAACCCTCAATGAAGCTGTAATAACAGACGCCTCAGGCAGGGTGCTTGGGTCATCTGCCGCTGACGGCACATTCCTTGTTAGCACAGAGGCTGGAAAACAGATGCTCTTCATCGACCTTGCCGAATACGAGCAGATGATCATCAGTGTCACAGTGACTGAAGGAGAGACAGCCGATGCCGGGACCATAGTTATGCCGCGGCTCACAAATTATATCAATGACTTTGTCTCTGTCAATGCCAGCGAGGGGGTCTCGGAGGACAGCTTCGAGAGCCAGGCGATACAGGGCGCCCTCAGTGCCTCGGCAGACATCTTCCTCAGCACATCAGCATATACCTTCGGCCCGCTGATGTACAGGGTCAGGGGCTATGACGCCAACTACCAGAATGTAAGCCTCAATGGTTTTGTGGTCAATGATATTGAATCGGGATCTCCTTACTATTCGAACTGGGGAGGACTCAATGATGTCATGCGTAGCGCTATGGTAAGCTCCGGACCCGAACCGATTGGATTCCTCTTTGAGCCGGTGGGAGGCGCCACGCGAATCAACACGCGTGCCTCCGGGTACCGCAGCGGCATCAAGGCTGTTTACTCACTCTCAAACCGCACCTACCGCAACAGGGCAATGCTCACCTACTCCACAGGATTGATGAATAATAACTGGGCTTTCACCGGAAGTTACTCAAGACGATGGAGCGAGAGAGGATATGAGCAGGGCACCTTCTATGACGCCAACTCTTTCTTCCTCTCCGCCGAGAAAAAGATCAACAGCCGTCACAGCCTGAACCTCACAGCTCTTGACGCTATATATGAGAGAGGTGTGGGCGGTGGGTCAACACAGGAGGCCTATGACATTACAGGAGATGTCTATTACAATCCATACTGGGGCCTTCAGAACGGCGAGGTGCGCAGTGCACGCGTCAGGAGTAATAACAAACCACTGATTACCCTTACCCACTTCTGGAAACCGTCAGAGAAGCTTGACATACAGACTACTGCAGGTTACTGGTTCGGCAAGAGCGGGTACTCGGCACTCAACTGGTACGATGTGCTTGATCCCAGACCCGACTATTACCGCAAACTTCCCAGCTACTACAGCGACGAGTCAGATATTGAACGCATAACAGATGCGTGGTCTGATGACCTGACAGTAAGCCAGATTGACTGGGATCATTTCTATTATGCCAACCGCAAAAACATCTTTACTGTGCCTGATGAAGGAGGTATCCCGGGCAATACCGTTTCAGGAAACAGGTCGAAGTATATTGTCGAAGACAGGCGTAACGACATCTCCCAGTTCCAGTTCAACACTAGGGCAGCATGGGAGATATCTGACAGATTCAATGTCACGGGCGGGCTGCTGGCGGATATCTACCGGGGGCATAACTTCAATGTCATTAAGGATCTTCTCGGAGGCGACTACTGGCTTGATGTAGACCAGTTTGCCGAGAGGGACTTCCCCAATGACCCTGATGCCTTCCAGAGTGACCTTAACAAACCCAACAATGCCGTTACTGTCGGTGAAACCTTCGGCAACAGCTACTATGCCATCCAGCGCGGAGCCACTCTATGGGGTACGGGACGCTACAGCACCAAACGATATTCCGCGTATCTCAGCACACATGCCAGGTATACCGAAATGTGGCGGGAGGGGCTTATGCGCAAGGGCCTCTTTCCCGATAACTCATATGGAGAGTCAGAACATCTCTCCTATCCCACATGGGGATTAAAGGCAGGGGGCGACTTCCGGATCACAGGACGCCATATGATAGTGCTTAATACACTCTATACAAGGAATCCCCCGCTCTTCAGAAATGCCTTCCTTTCGCCTCGCACACGCAACAGCATAACACCAGGACTGGGGCAGGAGACGATCATTTCAGGTGACATTAGCTACATCCTGCGTTCACCAGTTGTAAAAGGAAGACTTACAGCCTACTACACACGCTTCAATGATCAGACGGAAGTGACCAGCTTCTATCACGATGAATGGCGTACGCTTGTTAACTATGCGATGACGGGCATTGACAAGGAGAACTACGGCATAGAGGCAGGCGCCGAGATAAGCCTTACGGCCGAGCTGTCAGTGAATGCAGTGGCTTCACTCGGACAGTACCTCTGGGTAACCAACCCGGCTATCACAATAACAAAAGACAATAACAGCGAGGTGCTTAGTACCGAGGAGGTGTGGATAAAGTACTTCCGTCAGAGCGGGACGCCACAGACTGCACTGGCCGCCGGTGTTGAGTACAACTCATCGCGGTTCTGGTGGGCAGGCGTGACAGGGAGCTACTATGACCAGATGTTTCTCGATTTCAATCCCGTCACACGGACAAAGGATGAGACAGGGTATTATCCCTACTGGGAACAGCAGAAGCAGTTAGACCCGGGCTTCCTCATTGACATCTTTGTCGGTAAGTCATGGCTGGTAAATGATATTTACATCAATGTGAGCGCAAACCTCAGCAACGTGCTCAATAACAGATCATTTGTAACAGGTGGTTTCGAACAGTACAGGTTTGACCCTGAGAATCCGGAACTCTTCCAGCCAAAGATCTACTACTACAATGGCTTCAACTACTTCATTAATTTCAGTATCAGGTATTAAGACGAGGGAGGATAAGAAAATGAAGATAAACTTGAATGAATTGAAGGTTATAGCAGCCATTGCAGCGTTGCTGGTTATTAACTCCTGCATTGACAACAATGAGACTCCTCCTCCGGGGAAAGAGTTTGTGGCAGGTGAAACAGTCACCGTTGACCAGGTCAAGGGGCTGTATGCCGCTGAGCTCGCAAAGCCGTGGCAGGAGCGCGTCCCGGTGCATATTACACAAGACTGGTCGCTTAAGGGTATCATTACTGCCAGCGACAAGAAAGACGGCAACCTGTATAAGGAGGCATTCATTGAGGATGGCACCACCGGACTCCGGATGCTCTTTGACGCTACCAGCGGACTTTACATTGGTGACTCGGTGATAGTAAACGTGAAAGACCTGTACCTGGGTGACTACGGCAACTTCATCCAGATGGGTAGTGTGCCATATTATGATGACGAAGGAAACATAAGGGTATCAGGGTTCAACATGGACACTCATGTTCTCAAACTGTCTATCGGAAATCCGACATACCCTGCAACAGCAACCATCACCCAGGTAAAATCTTCCCAGTGGCTTGGCAAGCTGGTGAAACTGGAGAATGTGGAGTTCGATGACAATGAGACCGGCCGCACATGGGCTGATCCGGATGCCGATCCTCCGGCGTCTGCAAACAGAGACCTCGTCGACTGCTCTGACAAGAGCATAATAGTAAGGACCAGCGGCTATGCCTCCTTCGCCGGAGAGACCCTTCCTTCGGGAAAGGGCTCAATAGTCGGTATTGTAACTGTCTTCAACAGCGACTACCAGATTATTGTAAGAGATTACTCCGAAGTACAGATGACAGGTGAGAGGTGCGGATATGTGCCCCAGCCCCTGGGCACACCAGTGGAGACACTAAGCGAAAACTTCAGCATTTTCAGTGACAATGCAACAGTTTATATCAGCGGCTGGCAGAACCTTGCCACAGCAGGCGGCCGTCTGTGGCTGGCAAAAACATTCAGCGGCAACACCTATGCTCAGGCAACAGGATATAACTCAGACCTGACAAGCATGGTGACATGGCTCATCACCAGACCCGTGATACTCTCCACGCAGAAGGTACTGACCTTCCAGACTGCCAAAGCTTACTGGGCACATACCGGCACGAACCTCCCGATGCAGGTACTCTTTTCTTCAGACTATAACGGAACAAACATGGCTACAGCCACATGGACACCACTGACAGCAGTACTGGCCCAGAAGAGCGATCCTGACCACACGTTCATAAACTCAGGCAATGTCAACCTGCCGGTTATGGCAGGAAAGTCGGGCGTGATAGCCTTTAAATATACAGGAAACGATACTGAAAGCACAACATATCGTGTTGATAATATTATTGTTACAGCTGTAAAATAAATACTTACAAAATGAAATTCAACAGAAAATATCCATTAATAGCATCGGCACTCCTGCTGGCAGTCATCTCATGCAACAGGGATCCGGTACCCCCGCCACAGCCTGTAATAGACTATGTGACTGTTAAGCAGCTGAGAAAAATGTACGATGAAGGTGTGACAACAATCGATACCAATATTTATATCCAGGGTATCATCACCATCACCCCCGAACTGGGTAACCTGCCATCATTCGTGGCATATCTGCAGGACTCTACCGCCGGTATCTGTCTGACGGTGTCAGGTACCAACACCTTCTCGCGTGACTCTGAGGTGAAGATACTCTGCCGCGGTGTCTCTTTCACAATGTATAACGGATTGCTCCAGTTTGGAGATATAAGCATTGCCGACCAGACAGAGCTCATAAGCCTCACTCCCCCTCCCCTTACCCCCGTTAAGGCTACAATACAACAGCTTCTTGGCGGAGAGCACCAGGCGGAGTATGTGATGATAGAGGGTGTGCAGTTCGATGAGCCAGGGACTTACTCCGGAACGAATATCCTGACTGACTGTTCAGATGAGATAGATGTCTATACGCGTTCTGATGCAACCTTTTCAGCCACCTCGCTGCCTGCTGGAAACGGTTATATCAAGGGGGTGGCATCTGTCTTCAACGACGCACAGTTATTGCTGCGTGACGAGACTGAGAACCAGATGACAGGCACAAGATGCAATGCATCAGGGACAATTTATCTTTCACAGGACTTCACCTCCCTGGTCAGGAATGCAGATGTTAGCACTCTTGCCGGATGGAAGACCCTGTCGCAGGAAGGCACGAAGACATGGTACGGTAATGAGGTAGGCTCGCGAAAGTGGGTGCAGGCAACGGCATATAATTCAGGACTCGCATCAGTGGTAACATGGATGATAGCTCCGGTTGTTGACATGACAGCAGCCACAGAGCCTTATCTCCTCTTCGAGAGCGCTGACGGCTATGACAACGGAGCCACACTCAAGGTTTATGTATCAACAGACTATACAGGATCAGCTACCCCGTGGACAAGCACCTGGACCGAAAAGAGCTTCACCCTGCCACCTTCTACACAGGGTACCTACTCCCAGTTCGTGTCATCAGGACAGATAGACCTCACGGCATATAAGGGCGGACAGGTATATGTTGCCTGGGTATACACCGGGGCTGACCCCACGGGCACAGCCTCCGACAAGACAACCACCTGGGAGGTTGACAACGTGCTTGTAGCTGAAAAATAGGCTATATCATGAAGCGTGCTGCTTTCATGTTCCTGATCGTTTGGTCACTCCTCTCCATCACGGGAGCCCAGCCGCCGGCAGGGTACTATAATTCTGCGGCAGGACTGACAGGTAAGGCGCTTCAGCAGGCTCTGCATGACATCATTGACAATCATACCGTCATCCCTTATGACAATCTTTATACCTGTTTCCTGACAACAGATGTCAAGCCGGGAAATATTGTCTGGGACATGTATTCAGACAAACCCGGAAGCACTCCGGCATACGTCTATACCTACGGTGCCGGGCAGGAGTGCGGCAACTACAACAGCGAGGCTGACTGCTTCAACCGCGAACACTCTTTTCCGAAGAGCTGGTTTGATGATGCCTCTCCGATGTACAGCGATCTCTTTCACCTCTACCCTACCGATGGCTATGTAAACAACCGAAGGAGTAACTATCCGTTCGGAGAGACTGCCAGCGCAACATGGACCTCATCAAACGGAAGCATGGTAGGTCCGTCATCATGGCCAGGATATACCGGAATTGTCTTTGAACCTATAGATGAGTACAAGGGCGATTTCGCCCGCACCTATTTCTATATGGCGACAAGATACTACGGCGAAGACGCCGGCTGGACAGGCAGTGACATGACAAGCGGAGCGCAGCCGAAGCCGTGGGCGCTTGGCATGCTCCTCGCCTGGCACCGTACAGACGTGGTGAGCACAAAAGAGACAAACAGGAACAACGAAGTATACAAATACCAGAGCAACCGCAATCCTTTTATTGATGATCCGCAGTTTGCCGAAAAGATATGGGGGACCCTCAATGCGATCGAGGAGACCGGAGCAGGGTCATTGTCATTGAGTCTCTATCCCAATCCTGCCGGAGAGTTCCTAAATATTGAAATGCAGGGTTATGATTGCCCGGGTGCGGATATCTTAGTTTTTGACACCAGGGGATGCCTGGTGAGGGTTGAAAAGCTTGATGATGGTGTAACACAACTTGACGTGCAGGAGCTTGCTTCCGGCATTTATTTCATTCGCCTGTCATGCGGCCGCGAAACGGCCACCACCGCGTTCATTGTTGACTGATAGTCAATAGTCAAGCGTGATGATTCTTCCTTTGGTGAAATCGAAGAACCTGTCTTTCTGTGCCACCTGTATTCCCTCCATCAGGTCACCCTGCTCATATCCTGCAATCTTCAGGCAGGTAGGACAGGCATAGACACCCACATTCATCTCAAGGAGCTTTTTTATCAGTTGCACGAACTGATGAGCAGTCCGAGGAACAGAAACAACAATGCTTTATCATAGATTCAGTATTTAAGATTCGTTGAGGCCTGTTATATAATGATATAATAAAGACAGGAAATTAACTTTAAGATTCTGTTGTTTCATTGATGGAAATATTTCTTTGGCTTTTATCGTTGTTGTCTTAATTTTAAGGGGGATGAAGAGTACAAACTGAACAAATTAATATTAAATTCGTTCTATACAAAGGGGAAAAGATTCATCGCAAAGAGCAGGCAGATATTTTAAAAAATCAATAAGGAGGAGAGATCATGATAATTCAGGTAAACACTGACAAAAACATCAAGGGGTCTGACAGACTGGAAACATTTGTTTCAGAAAAGATCAGCAAGTCAATGAAGAGATATACCGATCAGATCACCAGGCTGGAGGTGCATCTCTCTGACCAGAATGCCGTGAAATCCGGCAAAGATGATATTCAGTGCAGGATCGAAGCAAGGGTAAAAGGTCTGAGCCCGGTGGTCGTCAACAGCAGAAGCGCAAAAATTGATCTCGCCGTTAATGCTTCAGTCAGCAAACTTAAATCATCACTCGACTCTCTGACAGGGAAGCTGAAGGCAAAGCAGATGAAATAAGTCTTAACGGACTATCGTTTCAGAGTACTCGAGATACATCGGGAGGGTAGCAGGCCAGAGCAGAGGCGGATTTGCCGGCGGCGATTTTGTCGCAAAGCAGGAGGCAAATCTCCTGGCTGTTGAACGTACAATGCGCACCCCCGACGGGCAGAGCAGCACTGTCGTAATGAAGTACACTCTTGATGGCAAGGGGAGTGTCAACTCAACTGGCAGGGGTACATCAAAATCCTATGCCACATGGTCGGCAGACGGAAAGACACTATCACCAAACGGAGAGAGGACAATCACGACCGTATACAACAAAAAGTAATTATATTTGCACGCGGTCACGGTGACCCATGGCCGCAATCCGGAGAGATGCCAGAGTGGTCGATTGGGGCGGTCTCGAAAACCGTTGTCCGGGTAACTGGACCGGGGGTTCGAATCCCTCTCTCTCCGCACCGACAATGCAGCCGGGCTACCGCATGGTAGCCCGGTTTTATTTTTTATGATTACGACGAGCATGCTTGCATGTGAGGAGCAAATCATAAAAAAATAAAAAGGTATGCGCCACAGCGCATACCTGCATTGTCGGGACTGGAGTCCCACCCGGGGATCACGAGCACCGCACAGCTGTGCGAGTAATCCCTCTCTCTCCGCAGAAAAGCTACGACAGAAGTAGTCAAAAATAAGACAAGCCCTACAAATTCAACGATTTGTGGGGCTTCTTCGTTGTCAGGTGTCCGGTTGGAAAGCCATCAAAATGCCATAATTTGACAGAGTTCTGTCGCTAATTCGTAACCTGCTTTTTAAAATCAAAACAGGTTACGATTTGTCCGAAACTGGCAGTCTCTTGTCGCCCTTTGGGAGTCTGTATGTACTTAATGTTTAACCAGTTGCAAGGATGAACTTTCCATTACTGCTGGAACTATTTTCCACAGAAGCAAGTTGCCGCTTGTCACTATTTTCAGGGCCTTATGGTGGATGATAGCTCA
>JAKEGI010000274.1 GCA_022615595.1 Bacteroidales bacterium
GAAGGTGGGGCAAATGTCTTTGTCACCACCATTGACAGTGTGATCAACTGGGGAAGGAAGAACTCGCTGTGGCCCCTCACTTTCGCAACAAGCTGTTGTGGCATTGAGATGATGGCAACAGGGGCTCCAAGGCACGATTTCGCCCGTTTCGGGATGGAGGTATACCGTGCCAGCCCGCGCCAGGCTGATGTCATTGTGGTAGCCGGTACCATCACCAATAAGATGGCTCCCGTACTGCAGAGACTTTACGAACAGATGTCAGAGCCCAAGTACGTAGTGGCAATGGGTGCATGTGCCATCTCCGGAGGTCCGTTCTACCTTAATTCATATAATGTCGTCAAGGGGGTGGAGCATGTCATCCCCGTTGATGTCTTCGTCCCCGGCTGCCCTCCGCGGCCTGAATCGCTCCTATATGCAATGCTTCAGCTACAGCGTAAGATAGAGACCGAATCGACGAAATCAAGGAAGAAACGCAGCGAATCACATAACAGTATCTGATAAATGATGGAAAAGAGTCAACTCTGTGCAGCATTAACAACCATTGTGCCCGAAGCTGTGACTGTTGAAGGCAAACAGTTTGCGGAACTGACGGTAGCACCCCAAAACCTCAGGTCTGTCATTGGCAGGCTGAAGGAGGACCCCGGTCTCTCTTTTGACATTCTTGTGTGCCTTACCGGAATGGATTACGGCACCGACCTGGGTGTGGTTTATCATCTCAGGTCATATGCCTTAAACCATATGGCAGTTGTAAAAACGAGAATATCTGACAGGGAGAACCCTGCCATTGACTCGATTTGTTCTATCTACCCGGGTGCTGAATTTCACGAACGCGAAGTATACGATCTTCTCGGCATAAAATTCAATGATCATCCTGACCTGAGAAGGTTATTCCTTGACAGCACATGGGGCTATCCCCTCAGAAAGGATTATAAGGACGATGTTAACATTGTTTTAAAGTAAGTTATGGAAGTGAAGGAAAAAAAGGTCGGGCTTGAGAATGAGGAGTACATTATCAATATGGGTCCTCAGCACCCCTCAACTCACGGGGTGCTTCGACTGGTAGTCGCCCTCAAGGGCGAGATCGTTCAGAGGGTCGAGCCTCACCTCGGTTATATACACCGTGGCATCGAGAAGATGTGCGAAAACCTGACATATCAGCAGATAATACATCTTACTGACAGGATGGATTACCTGTCGGCTCATATCAATAATGAGGCTGTCTGCCTTACGGTGGAAAAAGCCCTGGAGATAGAGGTGCCGGAGAGGGTCAAATACATCCGCACCATCATGAGCGAGCTCACAAGGATACAGTCGCACCAGCTCTTCTGGGCCACCTTCGGGATGGACCTTGGCGGGCTCACATGCTTCTTCTACGGCCTTAGAGACCGCGAAAAGGTGCTCGACATCTTCGAGGAGAGCTGCGGTGGAAGGATGATCGTGAGCTACAATACACCCGGCGGGCTGATGAACGATATACATCCCAACTTCCAGAACAGGGTAAAGGAATTCCTCAAGTACTTCCGCGGGGTGATACATGAGTATGATGACCTTCTCACCGGCAACGTTATCTTCCAGGAGCGCTCGAAAGGCATGGGAGTAATGACAAAGGAGGAAGCAATAGCATGGGGACTGACCGGGCCCACCGGTCGTGCCTCAGGATTCTCGTGCGACATCAGGAAACATTATCCCTACAGCGCTTATGACAGGGTGACATTCAGGGAGATACTCTTCGATGAGGGAGACGTGTTCCACCGCTACCTTGCAAGAATGGAGGAGATGAGAGAGTCAATGAACATCATCGACCAGCTGATTGACAACATCCCCGAAGGGCCATACACGGCAAAGATGAAGCCTGTCATAAAACTGCCAGAGGGAGAGTATTTCCAGAGTGTTGAAACGGCGCGCGGCGAGCTTGGCGTCTATATCGTCAGTGACGGCAACAAGAATCCTTTCAGAGTCAAGTTCAGGTCACCCAACTTCGTGAACCTGGCTCCGCTGAACCTCATGGCCAGAGGGTCAAAGATAGCTGACCTTGTTGCCATTGGCGGCTCACTTGATTTGATTATTCCCGATATTGACAGATAGAATCAACGAAACAGAATCCTGACATGGAGTTTAGCATATACGATTTCAGTTCATTTACTGCCTGGATCGATCAGAGCCTGAGGGCCTCGATGAGCCCGGGCCTGGCACTGGCCATTGAAATGTTGATCATCGGAGTGGTGATACTGATCTTCTACGCAATAGTGGGGTTGTTCCTCGTCTACGCTGAGAGAAAGGTATGCGCACTGATGCAGAACAGGCTGGGACCCAACAGGGTCGGGCCCGGCGGCATGTTCCAGACCATCGCAGACCTTGTCAAGCTTCTCTTTGTGGAGCTTGTGCCGATAAAGAATGCCGACAAGATACTATTCAGCCTTGCCCCTTACATTGTTATCATTGCTTCCTTCATGGCCATGGGAGCATTGCCCTTTGCCAAAGGCCTTCATGCCATTGACCTTAATATAGGTGTATTTTACCTGATGGCCGTTTCATCTATGGGTGTCGTGGGGGTTCTGCTGGCCGGATGGGCAAGCAATAACAAATACTCACTTATCGGGGCAATGCGAAGCGGGGCGCAGATTGTGAGCTACGAGCTCTCTGTCGGCATGTCGCTCGTGACCATCGTCGTTCTGGCCGGCACCATGCAGCTCTCAGAGATAGTACAGGCACAGCAGTATGGATGGTTTATCTTCAGAGGTCACATTCCTGCAGTGATAGCCTTCATAATATACATTGTGGCCAGCACTGCAGAGACCAACAGGGGACCGTTCGACCTTGCCGAGGCAGAATCAGAACTGACTGCCGGATTCCATACAGAGTACTCCGGAATAAGATTCGCTTTCTTTTTCCTGGCAGAATACATAAACATGTTCATCGTGGCAGCAATTGCAACAACGGTCTTCTTCGGAGGCTGGATGCCATTTAACGTTTACGGGTGGGAAGGGTTTAACAAGGTGATGAACCTCATCCCTCCGTTCATATGGTTTCTTGGTAAAACCGGTGCGCTTATCTTCCTGATAATGTGGTTTAAGTGGACATTCCCCAGGCTCAGGATTGACCAGCTGCTAACCCTGGAATGGAAGTATTTCCTCCCGATAAATATCGTTAATGTGCTGATTATGGCCCTGATAGTCCTTCTGGGATGGCACTGGTAGAACAAGAATAACTGAGTTCAAGGATAGAGATGAAAAGTGTAATAGAATATTTTAAAGGCATCTACAACGGGATTAAATCGCTTCTTGTTGGCATGTCGGTGACCGGTGGCTATTTCATTAAGCCCGGCACTACTCTGACGCAGCAGTATCCTGACAACAGGGATACGCTTGTAATGTTTGAACGTTTCAAGGGTGAGGTGGTCATGCCACATAATGAAAAGAACGAGCACAAGTGCACCGGCTGCGGCATATGCGAGATAAACTGTCCCAACGGCTCAATCGAGGTGATCCCGACGACAGAGGTCACTGAGGAGGGCAAGAAAAAGAGGATCATAGACAAACATATTTACCATCTCGGGATGTGCACCTTCTGTGGACTGTGCGTCAAGACATGCCCTTCGCAGGCACTGGCATTCTCACAGGAGTTTGAGCATGCCGTCTTTGACCGCAAGAAGCTCACCAAGGTGCTGAATCAACCAGGGTCAAAACTTATGAAAGGAGTAGAATAATGGAAGGCAAACAGATAATGTTCGCGGTTTTCGCGATTGTGATCGTGGTTTTCTCAATCTTTACGGTCACCAGCCGCAGGATACTGAGGGCCGCAGTATCGCTTCTGATGGTGCTTATATCAACTGCCGGGCTCTATTTCCTGCTGAACTACCAGTTCCTTGCTGCCGTACAGCTGACCCTCTATGCCGGCGGCATAGTGGTGCTTATCATATTCTCCATCCTGCTGACAAGCCAGCTCGATCATAAATTTGAGGTGGTGGAACTTAAGAAGACGATTTTCTCTGCTCTTGCAGCAATAGCCGGGTTCATTGTCGTGGCAACCACTATCCTGAAACATACATTCGAAGCTGACACCACTGCCGCAACAGAGGTGAACATGGAGGTGATAGGTAAAAGCCTTCTGAATACCGGTTCAGACGGCTATGTCCTGCCCTTTGAGGTAATATCAGTGCTGCTCGTGGCGGCAATGATAGGTGCTATCGTTATCGCCAAGAAAGGCAGCCCGGTGAAGGAAGAAAAAAGTAACAAATAACCCATGACTGATATGAATCAAGGCATCCCAATGGAGTTTTATCTGATACTGGCATCGGTAATGTTCTTTACCGGCGTCTACGGTTTCCTCACACGAAGAAACCTCATTACCATCC
>JAKEGI010000033.1 GCA_022615595.1 Bacteroidales bacterium
CTCAAGAGTCACTATGCCGCTTGTTCCGCCGTACTCATCAACTACTATTGCCATGTGTATCTTCTTATCCTGGAACTCTTTCAACAGTTCACTTATCTTCTTTGTCTCCGGCACAACATAAGGAGGTCTGATCAGTGACTGCCACCTGAAAGCATCAGGTTTGCCAAGGTGAGGAAGGAGATCTTTGACAAACAGTATCCCTTTTACGTGGTCAAAAGAACCCGAGAAGACAGGTATCCTTGAGAACCCTGATTCAATCACTTCCGGCATGATGGAGTTGAAGCCCCGGTGAATCTCAAGGGCAGTGACATCAATGCGCGGGCACATGATTGCGTTGACATTAATGTTTCCAAAGCGGACAATCCCCCTGAGTATCTCTTTATCTTCCCTTATCTCTGATGAAGTCAGTTCGAGGGCCTCCGAGAGGTCGTCCATCCTCAGGTTGGAGGCTCTCATCTTTAATCTTCCCCTGGCGGTGGATGATGAACGCTCAAGCAGTGAGCTCACAGGTCTGAATAACAACTCTGCAGCTGACAGCAGCGGAGCCATCATAAGACTTAGCTTCAGCTGGTTGCGGGAGGCGTATAGTTTAGGTACTATCTCTCCGAAGAGCACCAGAATGAATGCAATGGCAGCTACCTGAATCACAAATGAGAGCAGGGGTGACTTGCTAAAATCGAACATTCCTGAGCTGATGTAAGCAGCTAGCACTATGATGGCAATGTTAACAGTGTTGTTGGCCACAACTATTGTACTGAGAAGCCTGTCGGGTTTTGAGAGCAGCCGGAGCACTGCTGAAGCTCTCCTGCCTTTCCTGCGTCCGAGGTCCTCAATATCACCGGGTGTAAGGGAGAAATAGGCGACTTCGGCCCCGGAGACAAGGGCTGAGACAATGATGAGCAGTACAAGCAGGATGATGAAGGGTATCATTGTTGCAACTGATCCGGTAAAAGGGTCAGTTGTCGTGATGACAGACAGGGAGCCTGAGGTGATTGTCTCCAAAATGGGTTGATTAGGTTGCTAGAAGGGCAGGTCGTCTGCCGTCTCGCGAGTAGTGAGGTCATCACTTACATTATTATCTGGTGACGACGCAGGCTGTGATGGACCTGAATAACTGCCGGCAGCACCCTGTGCTGACTGACCCTGCGAAGACTGACTCTGTCCGTCAGGTTTACGACCAAGAAGCTGTATCACATCGGCTTCCACCTCCACGATATATTTCTTGTTGCCGTCGCGGTCATCGTATGAACGGTAGCGCAGCTTACCTTCGATCAGCACCTGTGTGCCTTTCCGGATATAATTCTCGGCCAGTTCCGCCAGTCTTCTCCAGGCAACGATATTGTGCCATTCTGTCTGTGTAACCTTGTCACCGCCCTTTGGAGTATAGGTTTCGCTGGTAGCAAGCGAAAAAGATGCTTTAATGTTGTTTTCAAAACGCCTGATCTCAGGGTCTTTCCCGACATTACCTACGAGTATTACTTTATTGAATGACATAATTTTATAAGAGTTTTTTGTGATCTCAAGGGTGCAAAGTTACAAAAAAATCAGTTTAGAGGGAAAAACAGTCCTGTTAGCTGCCCCGCAGAGGTCAGCGGGATTTCGCATGCTGTTCACAATCGGGTCTCTGTATTATATAGGTATCAAAAAATCAGCATATTCGGAGCGAAAAAAAATATTAAACAATTATTATTGAGAAATATTATTCTATATTTGCACCATTGAAAAGACAGTATACCAAAATAATTTGTTGAATTTAAAATTCTTGCAAAATGACAAAAGCAGACATTGTTAACGAAATTGCCAAGAACACTGGAATTGAGAAAGTGACTGTACAGAAAACCGTAGAAGCTTTAATGGAATCAGTAAAAGACTCGATGGTGGCTGGCAATAATGTTTATCTCAGGGGTTTCGGCAGCTTCATAGTGAAGAAACGCGCGAAGAAAACCGCCAGGAACATCTCCAAGAATACCACCATTATTATTCCTGCACACAACATCCCGGCTTTCAAACCAGCCAAAACCTTCATCACAAAAGTTAAATCACACGTCAAGAAGTAATCAGTATGCCAAGCGGAAAAAAGAGAAAGAGGCATAAGATGGCAACTCACAAGCGCAAGAAGCGCTTGAGGAAAGACAGGCATAAGAAGAAGAAATAGCATATAATGCATAGTCTATACATCTGAAATCTAACCTAAAGATCCGGTGGTCTTTAGGTTAGTTGCATTTTACACAGGCTATAGTTCAAATAACAAATTCCGGAATGTGAGTAAGGATTTAATAATCAGTGTAAGTGATTCTGAGATATCTATAGCTCTTCTTGATGACAAGCAACTGGTTGAATTAAATAAAGAGAAACGCAGCGTTCAGTTTTCGGTTGGTGACATTTACCTCGGTAAGGTAAAAAAGATAATGCCAGGTCTGAACGCGGCATTCGTCAATGTTGGATTTGAAAAAGATGCTTTCCTGCATTATCTTGACCTGGGTGCCCAGTTCAGGACTCTCCACCGTTATTACACCCTCGCCACGCAGAACAAGAGCAAGCTGCCGCCGGTGTCGAAGTTCAAGCCTGAACCTGACATCGACAAGGAGGGAAAGATATCGGATGTTCTGACATCTGGTCAGACAGTGATAGTGCAGATCACCAAGGAACCTATCTCAACCAAGGGGCCGAGGCTGGCGTCAGAGGTAAGCATTGCAGGGCGAAACCTGGTGCTTATGCCATTCTCGGATAAGGTCTCTGTCTCGACGAAGATAGAGAACAACGATGAGCGTAACCGTCTCAAGTTGCTCATACAGAGCATAAAGCCAAAAAACTACGGCGTAATAGTCCGTACTGTGGCTGAAGGAAAGAAGGTTGCTGCCCTTGATGGGGAGCTGAAAGAGCTTATTGGCAGGTGGGAAACAGCACTCTTTGCGGTTCGCAAGGATGTCAAGTCACCACGTCTGCTGCTGGGCGAGATGAACCGCACCACAACCATCCTCAGAGATATTCTCAGTACCGACTTCAGCAACATCATCGTTGATGACGAGGTGATTGCTGCCGAGATAAGAAGCTATATCAGGGAGATAGCCCCTGAAAAAGAGAAGATAGTAAAGGTATATAAAGAGCAATTCCCGATCTTCGATCACTTTGGTGTGAGCAGGCAGATCAAGGGGCTGTTTGGCCGCACCATTTCGTTCAAGGGTGGCTCATACCTTATTATAGAACATACTGAAGCTCTACACGTCATAGACGTCAACAGCGGTAACAGGTCAAAGACAGGCAATGATCAGGAGGCCAATGCCCTATCGGTAAACCTTGAGGCTGCAAGAGAGATATCCAGGCAGCTCCGTCTGCGTGACATGGGCGGGATAATAGTGATTGACTTCATCGATATGCAGTCAACTGAGAACCGCCAGGCTCTTTTTGACAGGATGAAGGAGCTGATGAGTGATGACAGAGCAAAGCATAACATATTGCCGCTAAGCAAATTCGGACTCTTACAGATAACGCGTCAGAGAGTAAGGCCAGAGATGTCTATCAGCACTGATGAGACATGTCCTGTATGCAGGGGCGGTGGGAAGACAGCTTCTGCTATACTTATCACAGACGAGATTGAGCGAACCCTGATTGCCGTACTTGAAAAAGTCAAGACTCGCAGGTTTATTCTGCGCGCACACCCGTTTGTTGCAGCCTGGCTCGACCAGGGTTTCTTCAGCGAGATAGGCAAAGTCAATAAGAGGCATAGTGTAAAGATCAAGGTACAGGCAATACCCTCATATCACTTTCTGCAATATGGTTTCTTTGACCGGCAGGGTAATGAGATAGATCTGTCATAAAATGAAAGAGGCGCTGTGTGGCGCCTCTCCTGTTTTCAGAACCTTCCGAGCTTGAATGAGAGTGAATAAGAGAACCCTTTAAGGTCCTGGGGACTCATCTCCGGTGTTTCAGTTGCCGTTGCATTGAAGTCTGTAGAGAATCTGTAAGAGGCTCCCAGTCGGTTTCCACATATGATATTCCGCCACCGCCTATAAGAATTGGAAATGAAACGTGAACAGGGTACATCGGAGCCACAATAGGCTCAATGATAAAACCTCCGTAACCCCATACCAGCTTGAAATCAGGAG
>JAKEGI010000034.1 GCA_022615595.1 Bacteroidales bacterium
GGTCTGTGAAAGCCTGGCTGAAGATCAGCAGGCCGTTGGTCGTTCCGACCCAGATATTGCCGCTGAGATCAGATGTGATGTATCTTACCCTCTTATGATTTGCATAGGGATAACTCTTCAGCAGGTTACCTGAGTTTATAAATCTGGTGCCGGAATCATCGGTTACAATATAGTTAAGCCCTCCATTGAAGGTTCCCACCCATATCCTTCCGGAGTGGTCCTCACAGATTGAATATACGTTATCATGACTGATGGAGAAGGGGTCAGAGGGATTATGCTTAAAGTTAGTGATGGTGTAACTTTTGGTATTACTGAGTGAGTGCGGCTCCAGCCTGAAAAGGCCTCTCCCTTTTGAACCCATCCAGATATTGCCCTGTTTGTCCTGTGTGATTGTGTATACCAGTCCGTTGAATGGTGTGCCTGACCTGAAAGTGCCGTTTTCCCTCAGGTAGCCGACCACTTTCCTCTCCGGGTCATACAGATAGACATATCCGTCTCTTGTGGCTGCCCACAGGTACCTGTCACGGTCTTCGAAGATCGCCCTTACCTCATTTTCAGGGTGCGTCTCAGATCCGGGATTTGGGCGAAGTACACTGAAGTGGTTAGGAAAGAAGGATACCTTTTCAATGCCCCGCTGGATGGTGCACATCCACAGATTACCCTGGTTGTCAGGGAGAGCGGAGTGTATAAGGTTGGGGAAGCGCCGGTCGGGGTGGCTGCTGTCAGCAGAAAAATAATGATTAAAACCGTCCTGACCGGTGAACTCATCTTCAGTCGGTTATGACCTGCAATGGATTACGTATTCTCAGGGCAAATTCATTCAGATAGTCAGCCCATGACTGATCAGTGTTAAAACCCCATTTACTCCAGCCGGCACCGGCGTAATATGTGAGTAGCACGCCGGGAGTATATTCTGTGGCAATAAGCAGATGATCAATGTTTTCCGTAACTTTGACTACAGGGGAGGTCAGCAGGGCGCCCACATAAGTAATTCCCCCCTCGCCTCCGTCAAGCCGGTATGCAATACCTGCTGTTTCGTCCGGCAGCATGACTGGTGAGCCTTCCTCTCTCTTTACTATACCTGATGCCACGGTGAAAGGTTTATCTGAACCCTGGTATTCTTCCGTTATCATTGTAAGCTGGCTGCCTGCATCGAGTGAGAGTGTTCGTGTTTCATTCACCATCACGTCACCGGCCATGAAGGGGGGATATTTCAGCCTGAATGATGTGCGGAGAGGGCCGTTATCAAGAGTTTCGTAGCTTTCAAAGTTGATACCCAGCCACAGTGAGTCGTTTATCCAGGGGGCCATTGCCCCGGCACCGAGTGTACGCCCCACCTTATAACAGTCGCATCCCTCACCATTGTCGTCATGATATGTGTTTTTACCGGAAAGGTAACCGGCATACCATCTGTCAATCACCATCTTGCCTGTTCGCTTGACCCAGGCATCGATGCCATTGCTCGGGCCATCCTTCTCAATGAGCGCAGTGCCGTATATGCGGAAGGCGATGCGGTCATTCTCCCATGCATAGTCATCCATCCTCTCAGGCACGAATCTCCCGTATGCCTTTGGTTCGTAGGCGGCCGTAATGCCCTCGCTGATATAATAGACAGCCTCAGAGTTCGCACTGACTGATGGTTGAAAGATGAGATACAAAGGCTGGTCGCCACCCTCATATATGACTTGCGAGGGGACCAGGTCGCCCTCAGAATTCATTACAACCAGGTTCCCCGGAGCTGCCTGAGGGAATTCATTCATTATTTCTGAAAAAGGCACTTCCACAATCTCGGTGGTGCGATCAGAAGAGAGGTTATTCACGATCCGGATCTTCATCCGGTCTTCGTTGCAGCCAGCAAGCAAAACTCCAATAACGAGAAGGAGAGTAAATTTTTTCATAGCTATGGGTTATTGTTTATTTTGGCTGTTTGCCAATATATGCGAGGATACCGCCGTCGACATAGAGTATGTGACCGTTAATGAAGTCTGAGGCTCGGGAAGCGAGGAAGACAACAGGGCCTTCGAGGTCTTCAGGTGTACCCCAGCGTGCTGCCGGCGTCCGTCCGAGGATGAATGAGTTGAACGGATGGCCTGCCTCGCGCAGCGGGGCTGTCTGAGGAGTGGCAATATAGCCAGGTCCTATGCCGTTGACCTGTATGTTATGCTCAGCCCACTCGCATGCCAGGTTACGCGTCAGCATCTTCAGCCCCCCTTTGGCTGCCGCATAGGCAGAGACTGTCTCACGGCCCAGTTCGCTCATCATCGAGCAGATGTTGATGATCTTCCCGGCTCCTTTTTTTATCATGCCCGGGGCTACTGCCTTTGACATGATGAATGGGCCGGTAAGGTCAACATCTATAACCTCCCGAAAATCTGCCGGAGACATGTCGAGGGCAGGAATTCTTTTTATTATACCGGCGTTATTTACCAGTATGTCAATGACCCCGGCTTCCCTGGTGATTTTTTCAATATTGACCCTGACAGCCTCCTCGTCAGTCACGTCAAAGAGGTAACCCCTGGCGTTGATGCCCGCATCATTGTACTCCTTAAGGGCATTCTCCACTCTTTCAGGATTCCTGTCGTTGAAAACGATTAAGGCACCTGCAGAAGCAAGCGCTTTTGCCATTGCCATACCGATGCCGTACGAAGCCCCGGTGACAAGGGCTGTTCTGCCGTTAAGACGAAACTGGTCAAGTATCATAGGTGAACACTTTTATTTTTTTGCTTTACCGGAGATCAGTGGCTTTAAGAAAGTCCTGGTCACCGTAGTCCAGGTTCTCTCCCGCCATCCCCCAGATGAATGTATAATTTGAGGTAGCCGTAGCTGAGTGGATAGACCATTGCGGCGAGATGACCGCCTCATTGTTTTTCATCCAGATATGTCTTGTCTCGTCGGGCTGTCCCATGAAATGACATACTACATTGCCCTCCGGCACCTCAAAATAGAAATAGACTTCCATCCTGCGGCCGTGGGTATGAGGAGGCATTGTATTCCATACGCTACCTGTCTTAAGCTCGGTCATTCCCATCTGCAGCTGGCAGGTCTCAAGCACCTCCCTGACCAACATCTTGTTTATCACCCTGTGGTTGGCTGCCTCCATCGATCCCATCTCAACCAGCATGCCATCTTTCTTCGTTACTTTCCTGTCCGGAAAATTACGGTGTGCAGGTGTCGAGCAGAAGTAGAAGAGTGCCGGCTTATTGCTGTCGATGCTTTCAAAGAGCACATCCCTGTCACCGGAGCCGATGTAGAGGGACTCCTTATAATCAAGATCGAAAGATGCATCTGCGACCTTCACCCTGCCTGCTCCGCCGACATTATAAATTCCCAGTTCACGACGGTGAAGGAAGAATGAAGCTTTCACCTCCTCTACAGGATCAAGTTTCAGTGTCTCTCCGACGGGCTTTGCTCCTCCTGTTATCATGCGGTCATAAAGAGTGTAGACCATTGTTACTGTGTTGTCAGTGAAGATGTTACTGACAAGATGTTCCTTCCTCAGTCGCTGTGTGTCCCACTGTCGCACATCATCAGGATGAGCTGCGTATCTGATTTCGATGGTTGTTTTCATGATATAACAGTCTGATAATACAAAAGTCGTTTAAATAAAATAAAAAAGTTGTAGAATCAGGTTAAAGGTGTGTATAAATTGGTAGGTGCAAGGTACAAGGTGCAAGGGGCGCAGGCTTTGCCCACCGTAGCCTTGGCGAAGGTGGGGGGCGCAGGGCTCAGAGCTCAGGGTGCACGGAATTTAATAGTTTCCCCTGAGACAGAGCCTGCCCCGATTTATCGGGGAGGGGTCTCACTGGCGGTCGCCAGTGAGGGGGTGGTGGATAACAAAGCAATCAAAACAGTGAAACTCTATTTTAACACTGTGAATTCTGTGTTTAAACCCTAATTTTCAATTCGAAACTCGCAAATTCCGACTGCCTGTTATCTA
>JAKEGI010000275.1 GCA_022615595.1 Bacteroidales bacterium
AACCCATGCCAACAAGCATCCCGAATGCCATTATGACTATCATTAGAGGAAACACCACGCTCAGACCTGCCAGGGCAAGTGCATCTACCCCCTGTCCGATATAAATGCGGTCTACGATATTATATAGAGAGTTTGCCAGCATACCGGCAAATGCAGGAAGGAAGTAGGTCCACATAAGCTTGCCTATCTTCTCATGCTCAAGGTCTCTTACCTGACGGGGGTCTTTCATCTGAAAAATCGGAAAGACAAAGATGAGAGATAAAATTGAAAATAAAAAAAGCTGCCCCGTCCGGGGCAGCTCAATTATATATTATGATGCAATTCTTACATCATGCCAGGCATTCCGCCGCCGCCCATTCCCGGGTTTGGCATCGGATTGTCTTCTTTCTCCTCGACAACGACCGCCTCGGTGGTAAGGAACATGCCAGCTATTGAAGCAGCGTTCTCCAGTGCAATCCTTGCAACTTTTGCTGGATCAATGACGCCTGTCTTATACAGATGTTCATATTTGTCAGCCTGGGCATTATAACCGTAATCATCTTTACCCTCGCGCACTTTCTGAACTATTACGGCACCTTCCTTGCCTGCATTGATAACTATCTGACGCAGAGGCTCCTCGATTGCTCTCTTGACAATCTCGATACCTGTTGTCTGGTCGTCATTTTCGCCTTTTAGACCTTCAAGCTTTGCAATCGCGCGGATATACCCGACTCCGCCACCGGGGATAATGCCCTCTTCGATAGCAGCACGTGTTGCATGAAGAGCGTCGTCAACGCGGTCTTTTTTCTCCTTCATCTCAACTTCAGAGGCAGCACCGATATACAGGACAGCCACGCCGCCTGCCAGTTTTGCAAGTCTCTCCTGAAGTTTCTCCCTGTCGTAGTCAGATGTGGTAACCGATATCTGCTGTTTGATCTGGCTGACGCGGGCATCAATCATCGATTTTTCACCTGCACCGCTTACTATTGTAGTGTTTTCCTTGTTGACGGTCACTTTGTCAGCAATTCCAAGGTCATTCATCGTTGCGTTCTCGAGTTTCATGCCTCTCTCTTCTGAGATGACAGTACCGCCTGTCAGGATAGCAATGTCCTCAAGCATCTCTTTCCTTCTGTCGCCAAAGCCCGGAGCCTTGACAGCACATACTTTCAGTGATCCCCGTAGACGGTTCACAACCAGTGTGGCCAGTGCCTCACCCTCGACATCTTCTGCAATGATCATGAGCGGGCGGCCATTGCGGGCAGTCTCTTCAAGTATCGGCAGAAGGTCTTTCATTGAAGAGATCTTCTTGTCATGTATAAGGATGTAGGGATGTTCCATCTCGACTTCCATCTTGTCAGGGTTGGTGACAAAATATGCTGAAATGTAACCGCGGTCAAACTGCATGCCTTCAACAACCTCAACCTTGGTCTCGGTACCTTTGGCTTCCTCAACAGTGATGACGCCCTCTTTCTTTACCTTGTCCATCGCTGTAGCGATCAGTTTACCGATCTCTTCATCATTGTTTGCAGAGATACGTGCCACCTGCTCAATCTTCTTAAGATCATCACCCACCATCTGTGACTGTGCCTTAAGGCTAGCGACTACAACTGCAACAGCTTTGTCAATGCCTCTTTTCAGATCCATCGGGTTTGCACCTGCAGTAACGTTCTTGAGACCGACACTTATGATGCTCTGTGCGAGAACAGTGGCGGTAGTGGTTCCGTCACCGGCAGTGTCTGAGGTTTTCGATGCAACCTCCTTGACCATCTGTGCACCCATATTCTTGTAAGGATCAGACAGCTCAATGTCTTTTGCCACTGTCACACCATCCTTGGTTATCTGCGGTGCTCCGAATTTCTTCTCAAGAACTACATTGCGACCTTTAGGGCCCAGGGTCACCTTTACGGCATCTGCCATCTGGTCAACACCCTCTTTCAGGAGTGCGCGGGCCTCAATATTGAATTTTATTTCCTTTGCCATTGCTATAATGTTTAGTTGTTATTACGAAATATAAAGAACATCAGACTGTGACAGAAGCAGATAGTCCGTACCGTCAATATTAAGTTCCTGACCTGAGTATTTGCCGTAGAGGACAAGATCGCCCTTTTTGAGTTCCATCTCTTCGTCCTTCTTGGCTGCGCCAACAAGAATCACAGTACCTGCGCGGGGCTTTTCCTTCGCTGAATCAGGGATGATAATGCCGCTGGCTGTCTTCTCTTCTGCCTCCTGGGGCTTGATGAGAACTTTTCCTGCCAGCACTTTTCCTTTCAATTGTGCCATTTCGAATTAGTTTTATAGTTAAACAATATTTTCCTGACTTTGATTTTCATAATCTGTGCCAAATGACTTTTGACAAAAAAAAGTGTCAGTTCATGACAAACTGACACTTCATTCTTTGAAAAATGTCATTTTATTCGTTCTCTCCGTCAGGCTGAGGTGTCTCCTGAGGCAGCGCAGTCGGCAGCGTCGGGATGGCATTCGGGTCCTGAGCTCTCTCTATCGATGACTTTATGACTGACTCCTCCTGTCCCTGTCCTCTTGGGATGGAAGCGGTGGCTACCAGGCTGAGAACAAGTATGGCTGCAGCAAGTGTCCATGTTGATTTCTCAAGAAAGTCAGCTGTCTTCCTTACACCCATTGACTGACCTGCAGATGTGAAGTTCGAAGCAAGGCCACCCCCCTTGGAGTTCTGTACCAGCACGATCATGACCTGCAGGACGCATGCTACTATCACAAGCACTGAAACAAAAATATAAATACCCATCGTCTACCTATTTTATTAATTCCTTAATCTTTTCAATACGGCTCGCAAAGTAAGCACTTTTTTCCGGATATTTCAAAGAGAGCTTTTCATAAATATTTATTGCCTTGAAATAATACCCCTGGTTAACATATATTCTTGCCAGTGTTTCAGTTATGAAAGTACCCTGTTCTTCCGTGCCGGGTTCAGAGAGGTCTTTCAACGGTTGTTCCGTTGAGGGAGTCATCCGTTCAATGCGAGGGCTGGTCATTATAAACCTGTCTATCAGGTCTGCAGGAGTCAGCTTCGCCTCCTGCTCCGGAGTCACCGGTTCCTCATCACCAAGAAGCTCCAGCAGCTCCTCTCCCTCGGTAGCCGGTTCAACGAATTCTGCATGCTTTTCAGGCTCAGGCTCGTGATGGATAGTGTGATCAATTTCCAGTACAGCGGCTGACGCAACTGACAGTTCTGCCAGACGAGCCTCAATGTCAGCAATAAGCTCTTCCCTCGTAATTACAGCAGCTTCCTCCGCAACAACCTCCGGTACCGGTTCCACCT
>JAKEGI010000276.1 GCA_022615595.1 Bacteroidales bacterium
CGCTACCCCGGGAGCCCTTATTTTCTATTTTATACTGGGAATAGTGATTGTTTTCAGCCTGATCAGGCTTTACACCCGCAGGATCAGAAATGAAAACAGGCGTCTTCAGCACCTTACGCGACATAAAACAGATGAGGTTGTCAGTCAGAAGGATGAGCTGGAAGCCGGCATTCACTATGCGAGTCGCATTCAGAAGGCCTTGCTGCCTTCTGAGAAGCTGCTGGCAGATCATAATACGAACTACTTCATCCTCTTTAAACCACGCGATGTTGTCTCAGGTGACTTCTACTGGATGACCCGTAAGGAAGAGAGGCTCTACCTGGTAGCCGCTGACTGCACTGGTCATGGCGTTCCGGGTGCCTTCATGAGTCTCCTCGGTATCTCCCTCCTCGATGAAATAATTAACAAGATGTCAGTCAGGAAACCAGGTGATATACTTAATGAGCTTCGCAAACAGGTCATTGATTCGCTAAAACAGTCGGGTGAAACAGATGAAGGCAGGGATGTGATAGATGTGGCTCTGCTGGTGTTTGACTTTGAAAGGCGGACAGTCGAATTTTCGGGTGCCAATAATCCGTGCTTTAAGGTCAGACCCATGAACGAAGATGAGGTTGAAAAATGGGAGAAAGGCGAAATTGAAACCGACGAGGGAACAATGGCCAATGGAAAATATCTGCTTGAGACAGTTAATGCCAGCAAGATGCCAGTCGGTATCTCATCCAAAATGAATCAGGATTTCATGCAACGCGAGTGGCCCATGGAGAGGGATATATCATATTACCTGTTCACTGACGGATATATAGATCAGTTTAATGGAACAACAGGCCGCAAGTTCATGAAGAAGAACTTTAAGAAGCTGATCCTCGAGGTACAGGATTATCCCATGAAGAAGCAGAAGGAGATACTTGATGAGCGTCTGAAGAGCTGGATGGGTTCTTCGCGACAGGTAGACGATATTCTGGTGATAGGCTTTAAGGCTGACTAGCAGATCATCCGGAGGTTTCAAATTCTTTAGTGAGACGGTAGAAGAGACCTTTTTCACTGGCTTCGCATCTTATTATCCCACAAAGCATGAAGTCACTTAATATCTTTTCAGCGCTCCTGCCGTTAATTTCTGCCATTCTCCGGTACTCCGCAACAGTAATTTTTCCACTCTCCCTGAGGTGATTCAGCAAGAGATTCTCCTTTTCATCAAACCTTATCAGGAGACCGCGGGAACGGCTGCTCCGCCTCCATACCTGCAGGATTACCCTGTCAGCAAGGAAATTCTGGTCACGTTGCCTGAAATATGCCCTCCACCTTCCTTCTTCATCCTTTGCCCTGACTGGTATGATACTGCTTCTGGGAACATCAACCTCCAGAATGGTTTTCCCGTTGATGGTATGATTCCTGATTGAAACATTTACCTCTGGCCTGCAATATAACCTGGCGGCGGCATCAATCATGTAGTATTCCTCGTCTGATCTTACCCCTGCCAGCGATCCGTTGTCCCTTACCCCAATAAGAAGTTTTCCGCCCTCACTGTTTGAGAATGCAGAAAGTGACCGTGCAATCTTGTGAGGATCAGATATGCAGTACTTGAAATCAAGATTCATGCCTTCACCCTGCAAGATAAGGTTATGAATATAGCGTCCCATACGGTCTCTGATTTTTATGCTATCCGGCAGCTACTCCAAAATAATACAAAATATTTGTATATTGGCTCTGACATAGTGTTAATTAATCTGCTTTAAACTCAAATGATGCCGTCATGAAAAGAAGAACATTTCTAAGGTCAGGTCTCGCAGGTGCGGCAGGACTGGCAACAATAAGCCATACTGCTCTTGCGGGTGATAACGGGGTCAGTCAGGAGATCATTTACAGGACGCTGGGCAAGACAGGACTGAAGGTCCCTGTAGTGAGTTTCGGAGTAATGAGATCTGATAACAATGCACTCGTAAAAGCAGCCTACGACGGCGGTATGAGAATGTTTGACACGGCCCATGGCTACATGAACGGGAGGAATGAAGAGATGCTGGGCAGCTTCTTTACCTCAGTTCCGCGTGAGTCATTCATACTCGCCACAAAGGTCAAACCTGCCGGAGTAGATTCACGCACTGGCCTTCCTTCAAGGGAGACCACGGCGGAGGATTTCCTTACGAAATTTGAATTGAGTCTGACACGACTGAAGATGGATTATGTCGATATCCTTTACATGCATGCTGCTGACAGCGCTGAGATGGTGAAGCACAGGGAGATCACAGATGCCATGCTTGACCTTAAGAAGAAGGGAAAGGTAAGATTTATTGGGGTTTCGACCCATAAGAACGAGCCTCTTGTGATAAGGACAATGGTTGAAGAGGGCATCTGGGATGTCGTGCTTACAGCTTACAACTTCAACCTTGCCCATCTCGATGATCTGAACAGGGCCCTGGAGTCAGCCGCGAAGGCTGGTCTCGGCGTAGTGGCCATGAAGACCATGGCAGGAGGTTTCCTTGACAAGGAGAAGACAAAAGCTGTCAACCCAATGGCAGCACTCAAATGGGCTCTCTCAAACCCGAACGTTCACACCACAATACCTGGTATAACCACATTTGACCAGGTGAATACTGACCTGAAGATTCTTACTGACATTACACTCACGGCTGATGAAGAGAAAGACCTGGTTGCTGCTGCTGCTTCAGGAGGCCTCTACTGTAATGCCTGTCAGAATTGTATTAAGGGATGCCCGGCTAACCTGCCAATCCCTGAGATGATGCGGGCATACATGTACGCATACGGATACGGAAACCTGGCAATGGCATCAGATCTCCTCAGAGAAACGGATGCCACGGCTGATCAGTGTACACTGTGTGAAACATGTACGGCCGAGTGCATCAAGGGATTTGACCTGAAGGGCAAAATCACTGATATAGCCAGGCTGAAGAATGTTCCCTATGACCTTATAGCTTAATCAATCCTTATTGTTAGATAAATGAAAAATGTGACACTGTTATTCTTCCTGGCCTTTCTGTTTACCTCCCTGCAGGGTCAGCAGGATATGTTTCCTCCGCTGAAAGGATACAAGCAGGTAAGTGATTATCCGGTTTATACTCCCGATGACCTGTGGGATTATATCAACGGTGCTGCTGATGCCTATCTTGCACTGGGTTTCATAGACCTTAATATAACCGAATACCGCAAGGGCAAACAGTCACTGAAGGCAGAGGTCTATTCATTCGGCGATGAGGCGACAGCATTCGGCATTTATTCGCTCGAACGGTCACCCTCATATGATTTTATTAAGGTTGGAGTACAGGGTTACTCCGAGGAGGGTGTCGTGAACTTCTACAAGGGCCGCCATTATGTAAAGATAATGACACATTCCGGTTCAAAAAAAGCGACGGAGGCAATGATAAACCTGGCAGAAATGATAGCTGAACGGATTGAAGGCGGAAATGAGTTTCCCGCATTGCTCAAACTCTTTCCTGCAGATGGTCTTGTTGCCAACCAGGAGACATATATAATGGAAGGGGTACTCGGCCATGATTTTCTTCATGATGCCTACAGGGCTTCATATGAAATTGAGAGTGACAGGTTTGAGATCTATCTCTTTAACAGTAAGAACAGGGATATCATTTCTGAGATGGCAAAAAGACTTGCCGGAGAGGCTTTTAACGCCGGGGATGAATCATTCAAGTATGTGTTTGAGGATGGATTCAACGGTCTGCTGTTCATGGCTCTGCAGGGTGACAAACTTTTGATTATCAGCGGCCTTGACAGGGAGAAATCAGCCCTTGCAGACCGGTATATCACCATGATGCTTAAGTGACAGGAGTGCAACCAAAAAAAGAGGTGTCCTGTTGAGACACCTCTTTTTTTATCGTCAGAGCAATAGTTTACTTAAGCTGGAAACTAATAGGCACACTGTACCATACGTTCACTGGTTTGCCACCCTGTTTGCCGGGTTTCCACAGAGGGAGCATCTTTATAACCCTGATAGCCTCGTCATCAAGAGTCTGATCAACACCCCTGACAACTGATACCTGGTCAACGGTGCCCTTGTAGGTCACGCAGAAACGCAGGATCACTTTTCCCTGAATGTTGTTCTCTTTTGCTATTTCAGGATACTTGATGTTATCATAGATGAATTTAAAGAGCTCAATATCCCCGCCGGGGAATGAGGGCATCTCCTCTACAACTACGAATACCTCTGCCGGAGCTTCATACTCCACCTCTTCCTGTACCTGCTCAACTACCTCAACTACCTCCTGGTCGACTATAGTCTCAACCACGTCATCGGCAGTCATGAGCTGTGTCTGGTCCTCAGGCTTGATAGTGTCTACCACAACTGGTGCAACATACTTAACAACAGTCTGCTGTTCAGCTGGTGGTGGCGGTGGCGGTGGCGGAGGAGGAGCTGCCTCTTCCTGCTGGATGTCATTTGCCATCTCTGCGATAACCTCGTTGGCATCTCTCGCCTTTATATGAGCGATACGACTTGCCTTTATATACGGAAGAATTACCGCAGCTGCGATGATGATTATACCGACAAGAGTTGAGATAGCCATTGTCCGGCTATACTTTCTTCTCAGATCGTATGCTCCGTATGCCTGGTTCCTGTTTGCAAAGACCAGGTCATCGAAGCTTACATAGTTTTTCTTTTCCTTTGCCATATCCTGTCGTTCTAGTTAGCTGTTGCGGAAGCGGTTACCGGTGCTGCGCCAATAGCGGCCGCAACAAGGTTCTCTTCTATCCAGCTGATGTCAGTAAATGTGTAACGTGCAATGCCTACGATTGACATTTCGTCAATTATATCGACGAAATTCCTGTATTTGGATGTTTTGTAGGCCTTGATAAGAACGATCGGTCCGGTATCGTCATCCTTCTTGAGCTGCTTGATGGCATTGAGCATGGAATCCTGTTTGATCTCGATCTTACCTGAGATAACATCGTTCTCAAACTGCTCTATCTTCTTAAATAGTGCCCTGTTTCTGTCAAGCAGAATCTGACGGATGCCGGTAGCGCTGAAGTCGGTCTCCTGGAGAACGGTAACTTCCGGATCGGCTTTTCCCGGGTACCAGTAGACTTTATCTTCGGGACCGAGGATGATGTTCAGAGTACGGCTCTCGGCAATTTTCGGAGGCTCAACTGTCTCATCCTTCTTGAGTTTCTCGGGAAGGACGATTTCCATGATCTTCGGTTTGCTGAAAGCTGTTGTGAGCATGAAGAACGTGATGAGCAGACACATAAGGTCAACCATCGGCGTCATGTCAATGTGGGTCGAGTGCTTCTTGGGCTTCTTCTTGCCACCTTTGCCTTTTTCCTCTTGTATGATCTCTGCCATCTTACTCAGTTATTTCTTCTGTAACTTCAATAACTCTCAGGTTGGTAACCAGGTTGAACCGGTTTACGTTTTTGTCCTGGAGTATGTCCAGAACTTCCTTGACTATCGGGAAGTCGGCATTAGCATCACCTTTGATCAATGTGTTAACTGCGGGATTGATCTGGCGTGAGAAAAGTACCCAGAGCGCTAGCTGATTGTCAGTAGAATCGATCGGAATACCCTTTTCAAGTGATGCCCTTACATTTGCATCAGTAGCTGACAGGTAGGCTTTCATGTCCTGAATAGA
Source organism: Bacteroidales bacterium (assembly GCA_022615595.1). Lineage (GTDB taxonomy): Bacteria > Bacteroidota > Bacteroidia > Bacteroidales > VadinHA17 > SR-FBR-E99. Next base: position 5,592 of record JAKEGI010000276.1, read on the forward strand.
TACGCCAAATGATGAAGCCGGAAGCTTCTCAAATGTGCGCAATTCGTCTTCAGTGAATTCAATGTTGTAGCGTTTACCCATCTCTGCGAGGATTTTGGGCCTGAACTTAAGAATTGTGTCAGGGCCGTTGTCAA
>JAKEGI010000035.1 GCA_022615595.1 Bacteroidales bacterium
GTACATCCTCGGGAAGAGGGTGTTGAACCGCTTGTCATAGACGTATTCCGGGTAATAGTAGGGTTCATATTTACCGTTTTTCTTGTTGTAGCCTGCCACCTCATCTTTTACATCTATCACAGGCGCAGAATAGTAATGTCCGTATATCAGCGGGGTACGGCCGTACTGAGTACGGTTAAGGTAATAGAGGAACGAAAAGACATCCGACGGATCATTCTGGTTCATCGGGGGATGAGCATTGGCCCTGATTATAATTACTGCAAAGGAGGAGTAACCCAGCATCAGAACGGCAACAACGGTAAGCACATAATTAAGGATAATCTTGCTGTTCCTCATCGAATACCATATGCCTGATACCAGGAGTCCGACAAGGAGCGCCAGGTACAAATAGAGGCCGCTGTTGTATGGCAGCCCCAGGGTGTTTACCATGAGAAGCTCAAACCAGCCGGCTGCTTTTGCCACACCGGGGATAAAGACAAAGTTTAGCGTGCCGAGGAGCATAAATGATACTATCACTGCATATACCGTCCCCCTTGTGGTGACCTTGTATTTCCTGAAATAGTACAGCAGAACGATCACCGGAAGTGCCAGCAGGTTCAGCAAGTGAACACCAATTGACAATCCCATCAGGTAGGCGATAAGGATGATCCATCTGTTTGCATGACGATCGTCAGCCTCATCATACCATCTCAGCATAGCCCAGAAGACGGCTGCGGTAAAGAGTGAACTGGTGGCATAGACCTCACCCTCAACGGCTGAGAACCAGAAGGTGTCAGAAAAAGCATAAGCCAGGGCTCCGACTGCGCCGGAGGCAATGACAGCAATAGACTTTCCGCCGGTAATATTGACATCATCACCTGTTGCCAGACGTACAAGTCTCGTGATGCTCCAGAAGAGGAACAGGATGGTGAAGGCACTTGCGAAGGCTGAGAGTATATTTACCATCATAGCCACCCTGGAGGTGTCTCCCCCTGCGAAGAGGGAGAAAAAGCGGCCGAGGAGCATGAAAAACGGCGCCCCGGGAGGATGACCCACCTCGAGGCGGAAGGCGCAGAGTATAAACTCACCGCAGTCCCAGAAGCTGGCAGTCGGTTCAATAGTCAGAAGGTAGAGCAGCAGAGAGATGGCAAACAGAGACCATCCGGCAATGTTGTTCAAGGCACGGAATCCTTTAATCATATCATTTTTGTTTGTTCAGTTATCATAAAACGCCACGGCTTGCTGACCCATGGTTCGCCTGCATAATTAATACCCACCCGCGGTCCTGCAGTAATCAAAGGCCGCAGCCCGCGGTCTTCGATCCATATCCTTGCCGAGGAGGTTAAGTCCTCGCCGTTGAACGAGCCGTCAATGCCTGTTCCCTTTGTCACGCGGCCCGGGCCGGAGAACTGTCCGGCTCCCCGTATCAGCACAGCCTGTGGGTCATCAGCAGGGCCTGTCACCACATTCACCATCCAGTGCATACCATATACAAAATAAACATAGAGATGCCCTCCCTGTCTGTACATTACCTCCGTACGGCGGGTTCTGCCCTTGCTTGCATGACAGGCCCTGTCGTCGCTGCCAAGATATGCTTCGGTCTCCTTTATCATATAACGTTTCGGGCTGCCCCCGTCAGCGATAACGATATCCATGCCTGGTAGCAGCCGCGCTACATTCACCGCATCGGCGAGAAAGAAATCCCTGGTTAATACTGGCATAAATGATAATATTCAGTATAAAATCTTCCCCGGATAATTGTCCCATAAACTGAAAACCCTGTCACCTTCGTCTGTCAGTGCGCGGTCCATGGCAATACTCCTGCTGCCGCTGTCAAGGGCCAGCTCGGAGTAGATCATCTCGTCATTAAAACCTGCGGATGCTGCCCTGTAACGGTCTGAGGCATACACTACACGCCTGATGCCTGACCAGTAGATCGCACCCAGGCACATGGGGCAGGGTTCGCACGATGAGTAGATCACACAGTCGCTGAGGTCATGGGTGCCCAGAGCCGCCGCCGCCATCCTGATGGCCAGCAGCTCCGCGTGAGCCGTAGGATCATGTTCACTGATGACCCTGTTGCCCGAACGGGAGATAACCTTGCCCTCCATGACAACAACAGCACCGAACGGACCGCCGCCGTCTGAGATGTTTGCGGATGCGGTCTCAATAGCCTGCATGAGAAAATCCTTCTCGCTCCTGTTCAGTTCCATCTTCTCCTTTAAAAACAAGTAACAGTGTGTAAAAATAAGAAAAGAATGCCGTTCCTATAGACGAATGAAAGGTATCATCATTAAACATCGACATGAATATTATCGAGATGAAGACCAAAAACGGGTATAATAACCTGTTGGAGCTTCTCAGCCATGGCATGACCATGAGAGCCAGGGCCATCACCATACCGGGGATGCCGAAGGTGACCGCGAAGCCCAGGTACTGGTTATGTGACAGCTTGCGGTAACCCTCTGTCAGCTGAGAATCGATGATCCTGTATTCCTCCTTAAGGTCGTATACAACATCACCCGTCCCTGTTCCAAACCATGGATTCCTGCGTATCAGTCCCAGCGATGCGCGGTAGAACTCAGGACGCTGCGTCACAGAGTGACCGGAAGGATTGGCTCCCTTCACCGCCCTGTCGATCTGCCATGCAATCTCGTACGCCTTGGCTCGCGGACTGCCTGGTTTGGCATAGAGCGGATTTGCAAATCCTCTTTCAATGTTTCTGATGTCGTCAGGAGTAAGGGCAGCAACGGAGACAGAGTCTTTTGCCATGCCGAGGAAGGAGATATACCGCATTAGCGTTGTCCTCAACTCGTTGCCCCCCATGTCAGACCCATCGTACGGCAGCTTGCTGCGTCTGTTCCACTCTTCCCTCAGTTCCTCCTCGCAGACATTCATCCATACGAGATAACCGTTTTCCAGCAGCGTCTCCTCAGGGTAGTGAGTATAATTGTTTCCGGAGGGTGTTTCAGCGAAGGGTTTGTTTAATGATGGGTCCTCGGGATGGTGCAGCGAGCTCCAGGTGTCCGACATCAGCATTACCGTGGCGAAGATTAAGGCCGCCGCCGCCGCGGCAAGGGTGAATCCCGCGATGCGTATTCGCCTTCGCAGTGGAAGGTACAGGCCTGTACCACCAAGCAGAACCATGAAGATGATAATGCCCGTCACCGAGAGCAGCCTGAAGAGGAAGAGGGCCATGGCCGCGGCGGCGGCGGCCAGCGCAATACGCAGTACGGTGCCTCCGCTGCGCCTGTCGAGACTCAGCCACAGGGCAGTGAAGATCGCAAAGTTAATCAGCAATGATAATCTGATGGAAGGGATCATGACCGCAAGGTCACGCGAGTCACGCACCTCGACGGGCAGCACCCCTCCCAGCGCAAGGAAACCGATAGCAGCAGAGACGCTGCATCCTGTAATGAATGAAAAGAACAGCGTCCGCACCTGCTTCAAACTGTAACCCGGTGCGGAGCCAATCAGAACAGGGAATGCGAGAAGCGGTAACTTGAGCCTGAGCTCATTCATCCCGCCTGCCAGGTCAGAGGTATTGACAAGCCACAGGAGATACATCGCAAAGAGACCAAGCAGCATCAGCGCGCCTGGTCTTCCTGAAAGAATAATTATCTTCGCGCGGTATTCGCCGCCGGCGACCCAGTTTACCGCCAGGGCTATTGACACTGCAGAGAGAAGCCAGACCGACAGGGGCATAAAAAATGCGGCCAAAATGAGGCCCAGAAAATGTATCGTCTGGTGAACAGTTCTGCCGAACATACTGTCAATAAGAAATTAAAAGTAGAACATATTGCTCAAAATAAAAATATGTTGTATTTTTGCAGACCCCAAAAATGGGGTTTTTATTTTGAAAATCATAAATTATTAAAACCTTAGTACTAAAGTGAACACCTTAAGCTACAAGACAGTTTCAGCCAACAAGGCGACTGTAGAAAAAGAGTGGGTACTGGTAGATGCAGAAGGTCAGACACTCGGTCGTCTGGCATCTGTTGTGGCCCTGATGCTGAGGGGGAAGCACAAGACAAGCTTCACACCTCACGTCGACTGCGGCGATAACGTCATTGTCATCAATGCTGACAAAGTCGTTATGACGGGCAACAAGATGACAGACAAAGAGTACATCAGGCATACGGGTTATCCCGGAGGCCAGAGGATCGTCAAGGCAGACGAGATGTTGAAGAAGCACCCCATCAGGCTTGTTGAATATGCCGTTAAGGGTATGCTCCCGAAAAACCGTCTTGGAAGCGCCATCTACAGGAACCTTTATGTCTACGCAGGCTCTGAGCACAAGCACGAAGCCCAGCAACCCAAACTAATTGATTTAAAAACCATTAAGTAAGAAACATGGAAGTTATTAACGCTATCGGTAGAAGGAAGGCAGCTGTTGCCAGGGTTTACCTCAACGACGGCAAGGGACAGATCACCATCAATGACAGGGAATTCAAACAGTATTTTCCGAATGAGATCCTGCAGTATGTAGTCCTCCAGCCTCTTAACCTTCTCAATGTTGCCGACAAATATGACATCAAAGTCACCCTTGACGGCGGTGGATTCAAAGGTCAGGCAGAGGCGGTGCGTCTCGGTATTTCCAGGGCTCTTGTTAAAATAAGCGAGGAGAACAAACCCAAGCTTAAGGCAGAAGGCTTTCTGACACGCGATCCGCGCGAGGTGGAGAGAAAGAAGCCGGGACAGCCCAAGGCACGTAAGAGATTCCAGTTCAGCAAGCGTTAGAAGATCAACAGCAATTAATATAGATGCAAGTTTAGTATCTAAATTGCATTGACTTCCCGCAAGGAACTACTCTGCAATTGACTTCACAGAACGTAAACTTAACAATTAAGAAAAAATGTCAAGAACCAACTTTAATGATTTACTTGATGCCGGTGTACACTTCGGGCACCTGAAAAGAAAATGGAACCCGGCCATGGCTCCCTATATCTTTATGGAGCGCAACGGCATACACATTATTGACCTTGAGAAGACAGCCGCAAGGATAGATGAGGCAGCCAATGCAATGAAGCAGATTGCCAAGTCAGGCCGCAAAGTACTCTTTGTGGCAACCAAAAAACAGGCTAAAGACATTGTGGCCGAAAAGGTCGGAGCAGTAAACATGCCATACGTCACCGAGAGGTGGCCGGGCGGAATGCTCACAAACTTCCCCACAATACGTAAGGCAGTTAAGAAAATGTCATCGATAGACAAGATGGCTACCGACGGCACCTATGACAACCTCTCAAAAAGAGAGAAGCTGCAGATCACCCGCCAGAGAGCCAAGCTCGAGAAGAACCTCGGTTCAATAGCGGATATGACACGCCAGCCGTCAGCCCTCTTTGTGGTCGACGTAAGCAAAGAGCATATCGCTGTACATGAGGCCAAGAGACTGGGTATCCCGGTGTTCGCAATGGTTGATACCAACTCTGACCCTTCAGATATAGACTTCGTCATCCCGGCAAATGATGACGCAGCAAAGTCAATCTCACTCGTTATCGATGTCATGTGCCAGGCTATTAACGAAGGCCTGAATGAGCGCAAGGCGGAGAAGGACAAGGAGAGCGCTCCTGCTGAAAAGGAAGAGGTACCGGAAGGCGGACGCAGAACCAAATTCCGCGCACTGGACTATGAAGAGGAACGCCCCGTGGAGAAAGCCGTTGCTGAAGAGGTCGAAGCCGCTGATGAAGTAGCTGACACTGCTGACACAGTGACAGAGGAGGAAGAATAATCATATTACCAACACTCAATTTAACGATCAAATATTATGTCAACTATAAATGCTGCTGACGTTGCAAAGCTGAGAAGGATGACCGGCGCCGGCATGATGGATTGTAAAAAGGCTCTCGAAGAAGCCGCTGGCGACTTTGAGAAGGCACAGGAGATAATCAGGAAGAGAGGACAGGCTATCGCCAATAAGCGTGCTGACCGTGAGGCAACGGAAGGTGTCGTACTGGCCAGATCGACTGCTGACGGAAAAACCGGAATGATCATAGCATTAAACTGCGAGACCGACTTCGTCGCAAAGAACGCTGATTTCATAGCCCTCGGGTACAGCATCCTCGATGCTGCCCTGAAGGCAAACCCTGCTGACCTTGAAGGTCTGAGGGAGATAATGGTGGGAGGCAAGAAAGCTGCTGACCTCGTTCTCGAAAAGAGTGGCATCACAGGTGAGAAGTTTGAGCTCTCTTATTTCGGTAAGGTAGAAGCTGCTGCAGTTCATCCCTATATTCACCCGGGTAACAAGCTTGCCACACTGGTGGGCTTCAGCAAGGCAGCCATTGACGTCCAGGTCTACAAGGATGTTGCAATGCAGGTGGCTGCAATGAATCCTGTCTCCGTTGACAAGGAGGATGTACCTGAGAAAATACTTGTACAGGAACTTGAGATAGGCAGAGAACAGGCTCGCCGCGAAGGTAAACCGGAGGAGATGATTGACAAGATTGCCCAGGGCAAACTGAACAAGTTTTTCAAGGAGAGCACCCTGATGAACCAGGAGTTTATTAAAGACAATAAGCTGACAATCAGGCAGTACCTTGAGAGCAAAGACAAGGCCCTGAAGGCTACCGCGTTTATCCGTTATACACTTAACGTCTGAGAAACACCGTCTGAAAATTTATAAAAGGCTTCCCCGGGGAGGCCTTTTTTGTTTCATACCGAAAACAAAAAATGTCGTAACTTGCCTGCCAAATAAAACCGTTATGAAAAAGAACATTGGTAATGTTGACATGATCGTGCGCCTCGCACTTGCAGTAATCCTGATCGCCTGCTATTTTGTATTCAATCTTAAAGACCTGCTCGGACTGATAGTTATTCTTATCACAGCCTTGCTTGTAATCACTGCCTTTGCCAAAGTATGCCCTCTCTACTATGTTCTGAGAACTGATACTCTCAAGAAGGAAGACAAGGAATGAAATACAAACGAATCCTGCTTAAACTGAGCGGTGAGTCTGTTGGTGGCAGCGACGGGTCAGGAGTTGATGGTGCCGTGCTGGAAAGCTATGCACGACAGATCAGGAAGATAGCAGACGCAGGATGCCAGGTGGCAATAGTTATTGGTGGCGGAAATATCTTTCGCGGCCTCGGAGGTAGTGAAGAGGGTTACGACCGCCTCAAGGGTGACCAGATGGGCATGCTTGCCACTGTCATCAACAGCCTGGCCCTGGAAAGTTACCTGGTCCGGGCAGGCTGCAGGGCCAGGGTCTTCACCTCCATCCGCATGGAGCCTGTTGGTGAACTGTATAACCGTGACAGGGTATCAGATGCCCTGGGCGACGGCATTGTATCAATCCTGGCAGGAGGAACCGGCAATCCGTTCTTCACTACAGACACTGCCTCTGCATTGCGCGCTGTTGAACTGCACTGTGACGTGCTCCTGAAAGGCACCCGCGTCGACGGCGTATATACCGCTGACCCCGAGAAAGATCAGAATGCAATGCGATTCGACGTGCTTACCTTTGACGAAGCCCTCGAGAAGAAGCTCAGAGTGATGGATATTACAGCATTCGCCATGTGCAGTGAGAACAGGATGCCGATCATTGTCTTTGACATGAACAGGGAGGGCAACCTTGAATCGGTGGTTGCCGGGATGAAGTGCGGTACCCTGGTAACATTCTGAAAAGATTTTTTTCTACATTTGTTACCATCTGAAAAAGCGATCATATGACTGACGAACTGGAAATCATAAAGGAAGAAGCTCAGGAGAAGATGGACAAGGCCATTAAGCATCTTGAGTATGAGCTGTCACATCTGCGTGCCGGACGTGCCAACCCTCTGCTTCTTGACGGCATTCACGTTGATTATTACGGAGCCCACACGCCCCTTTCACAGGTCTCAAGCATAAACACGCCCGATGCCAAGAGCATCCTGATACAACCCTGGGAAAAAACCATGCTCGGGGTGATTGAGAAAGCCATTCTCGCGGCTAACATAGGGATGACACCAATCAACAACGGCGAGGTTATTCGCATCAATGTGCCGCCCCTGACAGAGGAGCGCAGGCACCAGCTTGTGAAACAGGTGAAATCAGAAGGTGAGACAGCCAAGATAAGCGTCCGTACCAGCCGCAAATGGTTCCTTGACGAGCTGAAAACACTGGCAAAGGAGGGCCTCCCTGAGGATGAGGAGAAGAACGGTGAAAAGATCATCCAGGATCTCACCGACAAGCATATCAGCCGGATCGACAAGATTGTTGAAGCAAAAGAAAAGGAAATACTGACGGTATGAAAAAAGGGGTGAGCCCCCTTTTTTTGTTATCGGTTGTCGGTTATCAGTTATCGGTTATTTTCGGATGAGGGTTTGAATATCATTTCATATTTCTTCGCAGCCTCCACAGCCCCTTCGGTAAACGGATCAGCGAAGAACTCATTATTAATATAGGCATCCGTTTGCGAAAGATAGAACGGGCTGCCGGGGTTACCCGATGTGCCCGTAGGGATGACTGTCAGCGATCTGTCCCAGTCTGCAGTGTTGAAGATATGTCTCTCCGAGGCTCCGTGATCTGAGCTGAAGTCTGCCTTGAATGAATAGGGCTCTACTGTGTGGTAACTGCCTCCTACACCATATTTCTTGGAGTTAAGA
>JAKEGI010000277.1 GCA_022615595.1 Bacteroidales bacterium
ATGGTCACCTGTGGCAAAGCTGAACGCTAACATCAATACGAAGTTCTACGAATCTCATGCCAGCGTCTCTGCTGATGGTAAAAAACTTTACTTTGCCTCCAATCGTATGGGAGGGATAGGGGAACTGGACATATGGATGTCTGAGCGTGATGAAACAGGCGACTGGGGAGTGCCGGTGAACCTGGGAAGTATGGTCAACACTCCCTTTAATGAAGAGACACCCTTTATTTCCAAAGACGGACTGACACTCTCATTCAGCTCTGAAGGTCACGGTGCCATGGGTGGTTATGACATATTCAAATCAGTAAATGCTTCCGGTCAGTGGGGCAAGCCGACGAACATTGGCTATCCTCTCAGCACTACTGACGATGACCTGGGCTTCCAGCCTTTTGATGACTATGCTTTCGGACACTATTCATTGATGACGGGATATAAGAAGAAGGAGATAGCACTTGTCACATTTAACCCGCCACCTGGCGATGAGATAGCTGACACGACTGCCATTTCCGATACTCTGAAAATGAGCTTTGATCCTGACAGCCTGCCCTATATATCACTGTCTGACACAACCGCCGTAATAACCAATCTCTCCATCAGGGATGTGAGAGAGGGTGACGCGGATGAAGACCCCGATGTACTCTATTATACTGTCCAGGTGATGGCCCTGTATAACCCTGTTGACCCGGCATATTTCGATTACGCGGTAATAACTGTCTACTATACAGCTGAGGACAGGTTCTTCCGGTACACCACAGGGAAATTTGAGACCAAGATTGAGGCATACGTTGAACTGGCCAGGTTGCTGAGGCTGGGTTATCCCACAGATATCTTCGTCAAGAAAGTGTATAGAAATGATACCCGAAGGTGACGGCATCAGGCTGAGGGCTGTTGAACCGGAAGATCTGGAGCTGCTTTATAAATGGGAGAACGAAGAGGATAACTGGAAACAGAGCAACACTCTTGTCCCTTTTTCCAAATATATTCTCAAAAGGTATATCGCCAACTCTCATAAAAGCCTTTATGAGACCTCACAGCTCAGGCTGATGATAGACGTAATTCCGGCAGAAAAGACCATTGGCACCATAGATCTCTTTGATTTTGATCATTACCATCTCCGTGCAGGAGTCGGTATACTTATTGCAGACCCCCGCGACCGGAAAAAAGGTCATGGCTCAGCAGCTCTGGAGTGCCTCATCAGGTATGCATTCGGGACTCTCGGACTGCACCAGCTCTGGTGTAATATCATGGAAGGCAACGAGGAGAGTATGAAACTCTTTCTCAGTCACGGATTCACTCTATGCGCCACGAGAAAGGAGTGGGTACGTGCTGACGACAGCTTCAATACCGAATACATGCTGCAGCTTATCAGAACCTCAGGCAGTTAGTGTCTGGCCACCGGCAGCCAGCATGCCGCATGCAGCGGCTATGTCAGAACCGCGTGATCTCCTGACTGTTGCCTCAATCCCGGAAGTTACCAGCAGATGTTTGAACCGCATCATCGTCTCATGGTCGGAACTGACACCGGCATCTCCTTCAAAGGGGTGATAAGGTAACAGGTTTACTTTTATCCTGGTCCCCTCAAGCAGTCTCTTTAACCCTTCAAGATGGTTTTGGGTGTCGTTCAGACCTTTCATCATCACATATGCAACGGTGAAGCGCCTTTTACGATCGTGCGCGTGAGCTTTCAGGAGTGTGAGTGATTTCCTGAACGGCCATCTCTTTTCTGAGGGTATCACTGCCTGTCTCTCACCGTCGAAGGGTGAATGGAGGCTGAGTGTAATATTGCAGCGTGTTTCATCGAGCAGTCTGCGGAGAGCAGGTGTGATGCCCACTGTTGAGACCGTAACCCTGCTGTGTCCTGTTGCCAGTCCCCATTCTGCAGTAAGAATGTTGCATGCCTTTATCACTTCGTCAATGTTATCGCCGGGCTCACCCATGCCCATCATCACCACATTCGTTGCCTCGTGCGGGATGCTTATAACCTGGTTTACTATCTCTCCCGCAGTCAGGTTCCCCCTCCATCCGTTAAGGCCTGTTGCACAGAAACGGCATCCCATCCGGCAGCCTGCCTGTACTGAGACACATACCGTCCGTCTCTTTCCTTCAGGAAGATAAACAGCCTCATGGAGAAGTCCGTCCCTGTTGCTGAAGAGGTACTTCACCGAACCGTCTGACGAACATGCCGATGAGGTCGGAAGAGTCAGTCCAGTCTCGAATGAAGCAGCAAGCTGCTTGAGTACCTTGGCGGGCATATCATCAATTTCACTGAATGCCCTTACGCCTCTGCGATAGATCCAGTAGAGAAGGCGCCGGGCATACTTTTCTTCGATGCCGGCGCCTTTAAGATAGAATGCAGCGTTCTCAGGATCGAGTCCTGCAAGACCGATGTTGTGAGAAACAATCTGCACCTTTACTCACTTCAGTCCCTTGTTGACAAGCAGAGGCTCAATCTCAGGCTCGCGTCCCCGGAAGTTGAGGTACATCTGCTCGGCATCCATGGTTCCCATTTTGTTGAGAATATTGGTGCGGAACGACTGTGCGGTGGTCTGGTCAAAGATGCCCTTCTCCCTGAATGCTTCATAGGCATCGTTGTCAAGCACGGCTGCCCAGGTATAGACATAATAACCGGCATCATAGCCTCCCACCATGTGCAGGAAGTAGGTACTGCGATAGCGTGGTTCTATCTCTTTGATGAGCCCGATCTTTTTCATTGTCTCCTTCTCAAACTTCTGCACATCAACTGTCACCGGAGCCTCTAACGAATAATAAGCCATGTCGAGCAGTGAAGCTGCCATAACCTCAACATTGTCAAAGCCGGTATTAAAGTAACTGCTGTTCTTAATCTTCTCTACCAGTGCCGCGGGAATGACCTCATCTGTCTGGTAGTGTCTGGCGTACATGTTCAGCACCTCCGGTTCCGTC
>JAKEGI010000278.1 GCA_022615595.1 Bacteroidales bacterium
AGGAGCTGCCTGTCAGGTAGCCTCTTACGATCATTTCCACCGGGTAAGGCTGGCACCAGTGCCCCACTGTAACATTCGGATCAGGAGTAGCGATATTCCATGTAGGTACAATATCTTTTACCATTTCAAGGAACATTGCAGCTATCTGGTTCAGAACCTGGCCCTTGTAAGGTATACCCTCAGGCAGTACCACATCGAACGCCGAGATGCGGTCAGTGACCACCATCAGCAGATACCTGTCATCAATGTTGTAAACATCCCTTACCTTGCCTTTATAAATGCTCTTCTGCCGTGGGAATCGAAAATCAGTTCCTGTTATTGCTTTTGCCATGATATTATTGTCTTTATTATCCTCTCTCTTCATTTTGATTCTTTTCCTCTGTATCATACGCCCGTACAATATGTTTCACGAGCCTGTGCCTTACTATATCACGCTCGTCAAAGCGGATTACCGAGATTCCGTCAATACCCGTCAGAAGACGTATTGCCTGGAGCAATCCCGATTCATTTCTTCTGGGCAGGTCTATCTGTGTTGTATCTCCCGTTAAGATAAACTTGGAGTTCATGCCCATGCGCGTAAGGAACATCTTAAGCTGGTTTACCGTCGCATTCTGCGCTTCGTCGAGTATGACGAAGCTGTTCTCGAGAGTCCTGCCGCGCATGAAGGCCAGCGGTGCAATCTGCACCGTCCCGTCTTCAATCCACTGTTCAAGTTTCCGAAACGGAATCATATCATGAAGCGCGTCATACAATGGCTGCAGATAGGGATCAAGCTTATCCTTCATATCGCCCGGAAGAAAGCCGAGCCTTTCACCTGCCTCCACTGCCGGACGGGTAAGAACTATCTTTTTCACCTCATGGCTCTTCAGGGCTCTGACCGCCAAGGCAATAGCCGTGTAAGTCTTCCCCGTTCCTGCCGGTCCTTCTGCAATGATCAGATCATTGGCATTGTATTCTTTTACCAGCAAAAGCTGGTTCACGGTGCGGGCTCTGACAGGTCTTCCATTGGTACCGAAGACGAGGGCGTCTTCAAAGTCCCCGCTGGAAGCTGTGCGCATGTGGTCGTCATCAAGAAGCAGACGTTCAAGATCATTCTCATCGATCCTGTTATAATTCCGGTAATAATCAAGTAACTCCCCCATCTTTCCGGCAAAGAGTGAGACCTCCTCGGCCTCACCGACACATTTTATCTCACTTCCCCTGGCAATGATCTTTATCTTAGGGAAATATCCCTGTATCTGGTCAAGCAACCGGTTACCAGCGCCAAATAGTTCCACAGGGTCTATCCCTTCAAGCAAAATCACTCTCTCTGTCATCCTCTCAGCTACTTCTTTTCTCTCTCTATGCTGTCTGTCAATTATTTACAGTCTGTCTAAATTTTTATTTCAGGCTTCATACAAAGTAAGTTTATTTTTTTCAGAAGATTATCTTTGCTGTAACTATTTTGAGGATGGCAATTATCACACTGACGACGGAGTGGAGAGAGGATGATTTCTTTCACGGGATACTGAGGGGCAAGCTGAGCAGCCTCTGCCCCGGGGCGGTGGTGATAAACAACGCCTCCGCTATACCACCCCTCAATATCATGCACGGGGCCTTTGTCATCAGGAACACCTTCAGCCACTACCCGGAAGGCACGATACACCTTATTTTTGTCAGCAGCGAAGGATCAGGCGAGCAGCCACATCTGCTGGTAAAGGCGAGGGGGCACTGGTTCATCGGGGCTGACAACGGCATCTTCAACCTGATACTCAACTCAGAACCTGACCTTACAGTTTCTCTTGACAACAAGGACCAGTCTGATGAAATCTCTCTTTTTGCCAGGGCAGCAGCGGCGATCAATGAGGGGAAGAACCCTGTGTCACTCGGCAGAAAGGTGAAAGGCCTCTCTGAGAGGGTTCCGCTAAGGGCTGCCATTGATCGCGATGTGATAATCGGCAGCGTCATCTTCATCGACTCATACGGCAATGCAATCACAAATATCACACGGGAAATATTCTCAAGGGTCTTTGACGGCAGGGCATTCCGGATACTCATTAAGAGCAACAAGTATCACACTGAAAAGATAAGCCTCTTATACAGCGACGAACCTGTCGGTGAGCTGGTGTCACGATTTAACAGCATCGATCTGCTTGAAATATCTGTCAACGGAGCCAACCTTTGCCAGCTGTTCAGCATCGATACGGGTGATGCAGTGAGGGTTGAGGTCAGAAGCAGCATACAGACCGGTAACGGGCTTTTTTAGAAAATAAACCACGCATGAGAGACAGAACGATAAAAGAATTCAGCAGGCTCCTTGATATCATGGATGAGCTGAGGGAGAAGTGTCCATGGGACCAGAAGCAGACAAAGGAGACCCTGAGAAAGCTTACGATCGAAGAGACCTATGAGCTTGCCGAAGCCATAATAATGAATGACTATGACAGCCTGAAGAAAGAGCTGGGAGACCTCATGCTGCACATAGTCTTTTATTCAAAGATCGGCTCGGAGGAGGGCCTCTTTGACATGGGAGATGTTCTTGAAAGCATAAACGAGAAGCTTGTCTACAGGCATCCTCACGTCTTCGGTGATGTCAGTGTAACACGCGGCGCCAGCGAGGTGGAAGAGAACTGGGAAAAACTCAAGATGAATGAACACACTGAATATAAACCGGTATTATCGGGCGTTCCGGCATCCCTGCCGGCGACAGTGAAAGCCAACAGGATACAGGAAAAGGTGAGGGGCGTGGGTTTCGACTGGGAGAACCGGGAACAGATATGGGACAAGGTGACAGAGGAGCTTGATGAACTGAAGCACGAGGTTGCGAACGGCGAAAAAGAGAGTATAGAGTCAGAACTGGGTGACCTTTTCTTTTCAATAATAAATGCTGCCAGGCTTTATGAGATTGACCCGGAAACGGCACTGGAAAAGACAAACAGAAAATTCATAAGCAGGTTTAATTACCTGGAGCAACAGACACTGATGCAGGGAAGATCACTGCATGAGATGACCCTTGATGAGATGAATGTCATCTGGGAGGAGGCGAAGAAATACGATAAGCCATTGTGAGAGGCTCAGCGTGAGTATTTATAACTGAGCATCTGGTAAATAACCTTTGCTGCCATGAAGTCGGGAGCCTTGTTGGTATCTGAAGGACATAACTCCACAACATCAAATCCAACGACATTATATCTTTCAAAAACCTCCCTGAGAAATGCCATCACCTCCCTGTAATCAGGGCCGCCCGGCTCAGGTGTACCGGTGGAGGGCATCACTGAAGGGTCAAACACGTCAAGGTCTACTGTTA
>JAKEGI010000279.1 GCA_022615595.1 Bacteroidales bacterium
ATTGCCGATAAAGAATGACTGGCTGTCAGCTTTCCGGGAGGTAATCCAGGTAACAGTAAACAGAATCACCGTATATATCAGGAAGATAGCAAGGATCAGGAAAGGGGTCATAATTTGGTGCTGTTGGCTATTTATACTGAAGTTTTACCTGCCATCTTAATTCTGCTGATCGTAAACTGCACCGGGGAGGGTTTCTCCTTATCGGTGGCAGAATAGGTCTTCAGCTCTTCAAGTGATTCATGAAGTGAATAGCACGCCTCTTTGTAGCTGATTTCGCAAATGTCTGATATGAGGCGTATTGCCCTGTCTTTAAGCTTCTTGTTTGTAACATCGACCCAGCTCATCCAGTTACCCAATACCCTGCCCATCATCACCATCGTGCCGGTAGATACAGTGTTCAACACCAGTTTTACAGCCAGCCGGTCCATCAGATTAAGGACTGTATTGACTGTTGTGAAGGAAATATTGTAGTCAGCAGCCTCATCACAACTCCCGATCACGAAGACCACCCTTTTCTGAAACTTCACCGCCGCTTTTTCAATGGCGATCTTATAAGCCTTATATTCTGGACTTGACACCTCTTTCCGGCCAATAACATTAACCGCAACATTGGGAGTTCTTGAAAGACGTGAATTATCCTCCTCGTTTCCGATATTGAATTTAATGATCTGTGTCTTATCGAGCAGCGGGGGCTGGGCAACAAGTGCATCCGGGGCGCCCATTTTCCTGTACAGTTCACTGTTCCACTCAAGGCATCGTGGCTGGCGGCCAAGGACCCTGTCCCAGGCTTCAACCGTAGGCATGAGAGGATTTTTTACGAAAGCCCATGACGGAGGCGCAACCGTATCATCGTACTTTCTGAAGGGTGGCAGCATAAATGTGGGAGAGCGCTCAGTCGTGTCAGTGAAGATATCAAGCATGAATGCATTTCCAAAGTAAGTCACCAGACCATGGTCTTTGTATGTATTCTTTTCAAGATCGATATACTGACCCATGAGACCAGTGTTCTTCTCGGAAAGCAGCTCATTCAGCATTGTACTGTATGCCTCAGCATAATCTGTCTCCCCGATATTCAGTGTTTTCAGTTCGTCCGCTGTTAGAACTGTCCTGCAATAACCACCCAATATAGATTCGAGGGCAGCTCCGGCAACCAGCTGTTCCGAAGTTGTTGCCTGCATCCTTGTGGAACCTGCAATAGCCATTGGCCCGCAGTAAAGATCAAGGACAGTAACTCTCGGGTCTTCGATGGCCTTCCGTGACCGCTCGATATATTTGCATAGAATGTCAGCCGGGTTGTTGAACATAAGGAACACTTCCGCTCCCCGATCTGCTGCCTCAGCTACGGTACCTAATACTGAGGATGTCTCCCCTCCCTCCGTGATTGCGACCAGAATGTCTCCGGCAGCTATGTCAAGCTCCCTGGCCTGCTGCCTCCCGAACTCCTGGTAGTCCTCAAAATATTCCACAGCACGTATAAGTGCATAATCACCTCCCGTCATTATGCTGAAAACCGAGTTCTCAACAGATTTCACTTTGTTGTAGATTCCCGGATGGTTATCATGCATCTCCCTGAAGAAGCATCTCCAGAACGATTCGAGCAGGATGCTAAGACGACCAGTGGCACCGCATCCGGAAAAGATAATCTTCTTTCCTTCAGTAACTGCCTTTATACCCTCACTGACCATCCTGGCATACTCCGTGCTCCCGAATATCTGCCTGGCCATCGGATAGATGTCCAGGTCAACTGAGAGGAGCTTTTTCACCCCCTCCGCAGTACTGATGGCAAATGCCTTGTCAAGATCACGGGTTTTAGGGTTTGCCTGTTCTGTCGGCAGCATCCCCAGATGAAACTGGGTTTCGTTATTCAGAAAGTGCTCGGCTTCCTGATGTGCTTGTGATTGCATTAACACTTCCTCCTGTTAAATCAATAAATTGTACGGAATGTCTTTCTTGCTATTAGCTTCTTACGGTAATGCCAATGCCAGGCCTGTCATTCAGTGTCACTTTCCCGTCCACGATTGTGACCCCGTCGTAGAGATCATTGCTTATCAGCAGGTTCCCGTCGAGGTCTGCCCAGTCGGCCAGGGGTGAGAGCTGTGCTGCGGCTGAGATGGCGCATGAGGTCTCTGTCATGCAGCCGATAAGGATCTTCATTCCCATCTGCT
This sequence comes from Bacteroidales bacterium, assembly GCA_022615595.1. Taxonomy (GTDB): domain Bacteria; phylum Bacteroidota; class Bacteroidia; order Bacteroidales; family VadinHA17; genus SR-FBR-E99. Next base: position 2,166 of record JAKEGI010000279.1, read on the forward strand.
TTGCCATTGTCATCATCTTGTATGCCGAGTGCATCCCGCCGCACTTCATGAGCTTTATATTTATGCCTGTATAGAGACCTCTCATCCCAAGCAGTTCCGGGAGCGTCTGGAGGGCCTCGTCGGCGAGAATCGGCACCGGGCTCCTTTCAGTCAGCCACGCAATATCGTCCTTCTGCTCCTTTGGCATAGGCTGCTCAACAAAGATCACGTTTCTTTCGCTGAGCCACTGAATCATCTCCAGGGCTTTCTCCTTCTCCTTCCATCCCTGGTTAACATCAACGTAAACAGGCTTATCAGTGACACTCCTGACAGTCTCGATCATCTCCCTGTCATTGTCCCTTCCAAGCTTGACCTTCAGGATGCTGTAAATGTCTGCTTCCCTGGTTTTTTCGGCTACCACCTCAGGTGTATCAATACCTATGGTATAGCTTGTATAAGGTGTCTTCAGGGGATTCAGTCCCCAGAGTCTGAACCATGGCTCTCCAACCAATTTTCCGGTGAGATCATGGAGGGCAATGTCAACAGCAGCCTTGGCAGCATAATTACCAGGCATGACACTTTCAACATAACCAAGTATATCTTCTATCAGGAAGGGATCAGAGAACTGTTCGAGGTTAACCTTTGAAAGGAATTCCGTCACTGACTTATGACTCTCGCCAAGATAGGGGGGCATGGAGGCCTCGC
>JAKEGI010000036.1 GCA_022615595.1 Bacteroidales bacterium
CCACCGTGAGAGTGTTATGTGCCATCTCTTCCAGAAATCAGTAATGTTTGTGGCCTTGTAAGGCGAGTTGAAATTGAGCGGCAGTCTGAACCCCATCAGCAGGGCTACACCGATGGCAATGTCGGTGTAACCTGAAAAATCACAGTAGATCTGCAGGCCATACCCATAAACAGCTACAAGGTTTTCAAATCCGCTGTAGAGTGCAGGGGTGTCGAACACACGATCAATAAATCCGGCAGAGATGAAATCAGAGATAAGCATCTTTTTGATCAGCCCCTGGATAATCAGGAAGAGGCCATGGCCAAACTCATTCCGCGTGATTGTATATTCGCCTTTCATCTGAGGGATGAACTCGGAAGCCCTGACAATAGGCCCGGCGACAAGCTGAGGGAAGTAGGTCAGATAGAATGAAAAATCAATCATGTCCTTCACAGGCTCCATCCTTCCCCTGTAAACGTCAATACTGTAACTCAATGCCTGGAATGAGAAAAAGGATATCCCGACCGGAAGGACAATGTTTGTTACGTCAAAACGGGTACCGAACAGTGTGTTGGACCATGCTGAGAAGATGTCATAGGCAGCGAAGGAGGTATTGAAAAGTGCATTGACCGTTTCTGCTATGAAGCCGGCATACTTGAAATAAGAGAGAAACCCAAGCAGAATCAGGATATTGGATGTGAGCCAGAACCTCTTCCAACCCCTCCCGGCAGATCTTCCTGTCATCAGCGCTGTGAAATATGTGAGGAGCGCAGTAAGGACAAGAAGGATGATAAAGAGACCGCCGGCCCTGTAATAGAAATAGAGACTCACGAAGAGCAGCCAGGCATGGCACATCGCCCTTCTGCGTCTCACAAGGGCAAAACCCGCAATCACAACAGTGAAGAAGATCCAGAATGCCGGGGTCGTGAAGATAAAGGTTTGCTCAGGGTGATACCTCATAAACGAGAAGAGCGAAGGAGAACTTTCAGGCACCGCAGCTTCAGACTGAGTCATTACAGGGGTTGCCCCGACAGCGATGAGTGTGTCATCTATAGTACTGTCTGTCTTATTCTTAAGTGTATCAGCATCACTAACTTCAACTGACTCTGCGATAAAAAGCTCTGTATAAAGCCTGCTCGCGATGGTATCAGCCCCTGCATTTGAAAGGTGTGTAAGGTCTTTCGAGGCCAGGGAGGGAGTATGATTAAACCATTCGACGATTGATCCTTCCCCGCCCATGTTCTCCCATGCATCCCAGAATATTGCCCCGCTTCTGAGAGCAGCATTTTTCTGGGCATCCCTGATAGCCGGAATGTTTGGGAAAGACCTGACAGTGTCTCCCTCTCTCCGTGCCATGTCGGTAAGGCTCACGAGCATCACCGGCACACCGCCTGAGATCTTTCTGAGAAACTCTACCTGCTTATAAAGGCCCTCTTCATAATAGTGATACTCGCTTCTGACATTCCTCACTACATTCAGCCCGTACTGAAGGATAATAAGATCAGGGTCGAGCATCTCAAAGCACCTCTGAAAGTCATGGCCGTCTGTCATTACGAATTCCAGTCCCGCACTGCCTCTTACCGGGATATTGTCTACTATCACTCCGGTGTCGCTCTCGAGGCTGAAGGCATAGATGTCAGGCGATACACGCCCGATGAATTCAACAGTCAGTTCTGATACGGAGGGAAGGGCTACCGAATATTCCATCGGGCCGGTGCCCTGACGGAGCAGTGAAAATGCGATCTTGCGACTTCCTGAAGCTACTCCGACGAAGTTGGTGTCATTATTATTACTGTAAAAGATCCTCAGCCTGTCATATTTTGAGACTGCCGAATCGGCGCCCGGCACAGCTGTGACCCTCACTGAAGCATACGTATACTCCTTCAGCGTGTCTCCCGGCCGGGTAAAGCGGCAAACGGAGAGCAACGGTCCCAGACTGTTGTCTGGCAACACCCCCTTCCGGTGATCTAGCAGCGTATACCTTGTCCAGTTGGCTGAGGGTCTTACAACAAATGATTTTGTGTAAAGGACCGGCATGACGGGAGAGAATAATCCTGGTCCCGTGCCACCGGACTCTTCCCTGAGGCGCCTGCGCAGAAGAGATGTTATCCTGTCACCCTCGAGCTGTGAATCGCCATAATAGAGTATCCTGACCTGCTTTCCTGAGGCAGCCGAGTCTCTGATTGCATTCCCCGGCAGATAAGGAGCGGACTCAATGACATCCCCCGTATCGGAGGGAATGAACTCAAACAAAGTATCTGCTGCCCTTGTGCCTGGAAGAGCAGCAGCAGAGTCAGCTTCAGGTAAGCTTGCATCCGCAATGTCAGGCAGAGTATCGGATGAGTCACTCCTCATCCCTAACTTATCCGGTAATCCCGGTAGACTCAGGATAAAGAGCGTCAGAACAACTGCAAGAAGAAAGATCAGTATTCTGCCAGGACGCATATATTCTTATATCAGCTTTTTTTTCTGATCTTCAGCTTCTGCCCTACCTGTATCTTAGAAGCATCTGAAATGTTGTTCAGCTTCATGATTTCTGTAGCTGACACATCATTATATTTCTTTGCAATGTCCCATACGGTGTCACCGTACCTGACCGTATATGTCTCATACGCGGCATCAGATGAGGCCGCCAGGGTCTGTGAAACAGGTGACGAAGCCGCAACAGTAGCGGCAGAAGGCTCTTTCCCGATCATTTTCTGTTTCTCGGCAAAAGTCATTGAATTGACTTTGCCATAGTATTCGGCCCGGGACGGATCAACATAGACAGCCAGTTTCTGGTCAACCCTGATGGTGTTCCTGTAGATATTGTTCCAGTACCTGAGATCTGAGAGCCCTACTCCATACCACTCCGAGATAAATCCAAGATTATCTCCCTCTTTGACCACGTATGTGAGCTTCGTTTTTCCCTTGACATCAGGCGGCAGATATACTGACTGTGATGGAGCCGATGTCTGGTTAACAGTTGTCAGGTACTCCTCCTTCTTATAACCGGTAATAGTGTCTGCCATCTCAATAAACTGCCCCAGCATGTCAACCGGCATGGTTATGGCGTAGGGTTTGGTCTTCCCGGGAACGAGTCCTGTCCGGTACTGCGGATTCATCGCCTTTAACTCCTCAATAGGCAGTTCAAGGACAGATGCTATCTGCTGAAGATGGATGTCACGGGAAACGACAACAGTGTCAACTGCAAGAGGGATGTCGATCTGTACCGGAGTGATATTATGCTCAGTGTAGTAATTCATTGCGTAGGTTGCAGCTACATACTGGGGTATATAACCTCGTGTCTCGCGGGGAAGACGGTAATAGATCTCCCAGTAGTCCTTGCGGTTGCCTGAACGCTTTATAGCTTTGTTGACATTTCCGGGGCCGCAGTTATATGCGGCAATGACAAGTATCCAGTCATTGTATATTCCATACAGGTCTTTCAGATACCTGGCGGCAGCATGTGTAGCCTTGACAGGGTCACGCCTCTCATCCACAACCGAGTTGATCGTCAGCCCGTACATCCGCCCGGTGCTGTACATGAACTGCCACAGGCCGGTGGCACCTACCCTGCTGACTGCTGTAGGGTTGAGAGCCGACTCAATGACCGCCATGTATTTCAGCTCCACGGGAATTCCATAAGAGTCAAAGACATCCTCTATCATCGGAAAGTAATAATCCTGCAGGCCAAGCATCACCCTGAACCTGTCAAGCTTC
>JAKEGI010000280.1 GCA_022615595.1 Bacteroidales bacterium
CATTCCGGTAACTACGACACGCCTCATAACAGGTTATTGGAAGAAAACTACTTCGCGTTTTCCTCTATGTACTTGATAGCTTCGCCTACTGTGCTTATACTTTCTGCCTGATCATCAGGAATACCGATGTTGAACTCTTTTTCGAATTCCATTATAAGCTCGACAGTGTCAAGAGAATCTGCTCCGAGGTCATTTGTGAAATGTGCCTCAGGTGTGACCTCTGCTTCATCAACGCCAAGCTTCTCAACGATGATCTTCTTTACTCTTGCTGAAATGTCAGACATACTAATCAGTTTTACGTTAATACTCGTTTTCAAAACTCTGCAAAGAAATATATTTGTAGTATATTTTTCAAGCAATTTAATGATAATTTATATTATTGCAAGCATAAGTAAATGTAAATAAAAGATTTATACTTAACTACGGGTAACCTGAGGTTGACATACATTCCATACATAAGTAACAGATAATGAAGAATATAGTTATTTTTGCCTCGGGTGCCGGCACCAACGCCGAGAACATAATCAGATACTTTTCGAACGAAAAAAAAGCGAAAGTTACCCTTGTTTTGTCAAATAAGCCTCAGGCCAAGGTGTTGGAAAGGGCTGCGACACTTGGTGTGGATTCTGTTTTTTTCGACCGCCGTCAGTTTTATGAGACGGGGGAGGTGCAGTCAATACTCCGCAACAGGAAGACCGATCTCATTGTTCTCGCAGGATTCCTGTGGCTCGTTCCGCAACAGATTATTGAGGAATACAGGGGGCGGATAGTAAACATTCATCCGGCCCTGCTGCCACTGTTCGGTGGTGCGGGCATGTATGGCGAACGGGTTCACAGGGCTGTTCTTGATGCCGGCTGCAGTGAGAGCGGCATCACGATTCATTTCGTAAACGAAGAGTATGATTCAGGTGACATTATCTTCCAGGCAAAGTGCCCTGTGTTGCCCGATGATGATACTGACAGCCTTGCTTCACGTGTCCATGCTCTCGAATACATGCACTACCCTGCGGTGATCAGTAAGATTATTGACGCGTTGTCTTCTCAGTAGCTTATGGTTTCGAGAAGTGCCATATAGCCCTTTGCCGACTTCATAAACTGTTCCATTGACTCCGGTGCGACAGGATTGACGGGTGGCGCCTCCACCTTCAGAGGGTCAACGGCATATCCGTTGCGGTAGAACCTGAAGTCGAGGTGAGGACCTGTCGAGAGACCTGAGCTGCCCACATAGCCAATCACCTGTCCCTGTTTAACATAGACTCCCGGTACAATACCCTCGCCGAATCGCGAGAGATGGAGATAGGCTGTCGAGTATACGCTGTTATGTGTGATCCTTACAATTCTTCCCGCACCGTTCTCATAGGCTGTCTGTGTCACTCTTCCGTCGCCTATTGCCAAAACAGGCGTTCCGACAGGAGCAGCGTAATCGACACCGTGATGGGGACGCACGACCTTAAGGACGGGATGCATCCTTGCTCCGGAGTATCGCGAGCTTATGCGCGAGAAGCGCAGCGGCGCCTTCAGGAAGGCTTTTCTGAGACTGGCCCCGGTGGTGTCATAGAATGACATTATGCTGTCCTGGATAAAGGGAATGGCATAGATGGTGCTGCCGGCATGCTCAAAGAGCGCGGCGTGGATCCGAGTGATGCCAACAGACTTTTCCCCGATATACTCCTCCTCATAGATCACCTTGAATCTGTCGCCGCGCTGCAGGCCGAAGAAGTCAATGGTCCATGCATATATCTCAGAAAGCTCTGCCGACAGATTGGGATTGAGATTGTTCTCCTTCGTTGTCTCCCAGAGTGAAAAGCTGATTGTGCCTGATGAATACTTCAGCACTTCGTTTACCACGGCGTTGCGTCTTACAATTGAAAGGGTATCCCTCAGAGTAAAGAGGTAACTGACCATCGGGTCATGTTCATAGATGAAGTAGTCAGCCCTGCTGAGGGTATCCTTTGTCAGGAAGACGGAGTAAGAGCTTCCTGTCCTCACCTTTCGGGGATCAAAGACATCTTTGTTTTCCCGTAGCAGTTGTTCGATGTTATTCCAGGGAACACCGTAGGAGGAGAGTATAGAGGAGATGAACTGATCTCGCTTCACCCTTCCGGTGACAATATTATAAGAGTCAACAGGTATGCTGTTCAGCAGCCCTGCGCTGTCACTCCTGACAGGCGGTGCGGCAGCAAGTGAGTCCGTTGCCGTCTGCTCTGTTTCTGACCGCTGTTGTCCGGGCTGGTTGCATGAGGCAAGCATCAGCCCTGCCGATAAAAGTATAGGGAGAGTAAGCTTGGAATAAATCATAAGACAATGTTGACAATCCGGTTGGGTACTATGATAACTTTGGGTGTGGCATCACCGATCCACTTCTTTGCCCTCTCATCTGCAAGAACAATCTGCCTGACCTCCTCCTGGGGAAGGTCGGTCGCGAGCTCAATCTTAAACCTCATCTTGCCGTTGACTGATACGGGGCATTCGAAGGTCGAAGCCTTCAGGTACTTCTCATCTGCGACAGGCCATGGCACAAAGGCGATGGTGGTGTTGTTTCCAGTCAGCTGCCACAGCTCCTCTCCGAGGTGGGGAGCAAAGGGAGAGAGTATCTTAATGTAGCTCTTTGCAGTCTCCCGTGTGACTTTTCCCTTCTTAATGGCATTGTTGAGGAAGATCATCATGGCCGAGATGGCGGTGTTGAAGTGGAGATTTTCAATATCGTCAGTAACCTTTTTTATTGTCTGGTGAAGTGAGCGGAGTATCTCAGGATCCTCATCCCCTTCGGTTATATTCTCGTCATTGGCCAGAAGGCGGTATGACCGTGCAAGGAAATTCAGAACACCTTTCACCCCCTTGTCGTCCCACGGTTTTGCTGCCTCGAGCGGACCCATGAACATCTCGTAGAGGCGCAGCGAGTCAGCACCGTATCTTGAGATGACGTCGTCAGGGTTGATAACGTTCTTGAGGCTCTTTGACATTTTGGCAACTATCTGTTTCAGCTCCTCACCGGTCTCCGTATGAAAATATTTACCATCTCTTTCAGTGACCTGGTCAGATGACACCTTGGCTCCGGCTGTGGTCTCGTAGGCGAAGGCGAGTATCATCCCCTGGTTGAATAGTTTCATGAAGGGTTCATCGGTAGAGACAATCCCGAGGTCGAACAGCACCTTGTGCCAGAAGCGGCTGTAGAGCAGGTGCAGCACGGCATGCTCAGCGCCGCCTATATAGAGGTCGACGGGCATCCAGTATTTTTCCCTGGCGCTTGAGAATATCTCCCTGTCATTCTTCGGGTCGATAAAGCGCAGGTAGTACCAGCATGAGCCTGCCCACTGGGGCATGGTGTTTGTCTCGCGTCTTCCCCTGCGTCCGTTTTTGTCAGTGACGTAAAGCCAGTCGGTGGCGTTGGCCAGTGGTGACTCGCCATTCTCGCCGGGCTCATAAACAGCCAGTTCGGGCAGTTCCAGCGGGAGATCACTCTCATCAAGCAGGCTGATTGTCCCGTCTTCCCAGTGTATTACAGGGAATGGTTCGCCCCAGTAACGCTGGCGGCTGAAGAGCCAGTCGCGTAGCTTGTAGTTAACCCTTGGGATACCGATGCCTTTCTTCTCGAGCCATGCTGTTATAGTGGCAATACCCTTCTCCTTATTAAGGCCGTTGAGGGTGATGCCGGCCTCCGGGTTTGAAGAGTTGATATATTCACCATCCTCTGTCCAGCACTCTTTGCCGGCAATGATCCGTTTCTTCTGTTCCTCGTCAGTGACGTCAGGAGAGAGGATACAGTCTATCGCGAGCCCGAATTTCCCGGCGAACTCGAAGTCGCGTTCATCATGGGCAGGCACTGCCATGATGGCCCCGGTGCCGTATCCCATTAAAACATAGTCAGCCACCCAGACCGGAATCTTCTTATTGTTGACGGGATTTATGGCATAGGTACCGGTGAAGACACCGCTCTTCTCCTTTGCCAGGTCAGTGCGGTCAAGGTCTGACTTCATTGAGGCAGCGGTGACGTACTCCTCAACAAACTGTCTCTTTTCAGGCGCAGTGATCTTTGCCACGAGCGGATGTTCCGGGGCAAGAACCATGTAAGTTGCACCGAACAGCGTATCGGGACGGGTAGTATAGACGCAGATCTTCTCATTATGTCCGTCGACGCTGAAGTCTACCTCTGCACCGGCAGAGCGTCCGATCCAGTTGCGTTGCATCTCCTTGATACCCTCGGGCCAGTCTAGGCTTTCGAGTCCGTTCAGCAGCCGTTCAGCATAATATGGTATCCGCAGCATCCACTGTTTGAGGTTTCTCTTTGAGACCCTGTTGCCGCATTTCTCGTGGGTGCCGTCGTTGAGGACCTCCTCGTTGGCGCAGACGATGCGGCACGAGGGGCAGTACCATATCTGGGCATCGTCATAGTAGGCCAGCCTTCTGGAGTTGACATATTCGTCCCTTGCCTTTTCTCCTGCCTTGATTACGTCGGGGGGCACTGGCAGCTCATTTATGTCACGTCCCCTGTTTGTCTTCTCGTCGAACCAGGTGTTATAGAGTTTGATAAAGATCCACTGTGTCCATTTAAAGTATCCCGGGTCGGTGGTGTTGATCTCGCGGTCCCAGTCGTAGCTGAGGCCTATCTCTTTTATCTGCCTGCGGAAGGTGTCGCAGTTTTTGTTTGTGGTGACGGCCGGGTGTGTGCCTGTCTGAATGGCATACTGTTCTGCGGGGAGGCCGAAGGCGTCCCAGCCCATGGGGCGCAGGACGTTAAAGCCCCTCATCCGTTTGTACCTTGCGACGATGTCGGTTGCGGTATAGCCCTCGGGGTGGCCCACATGCAGTCCTGAGCCGGAGGGGTAGGGGAACATGTCAAGGATATAGAATTTGTTGGGATTTGAGAAGTCATCGGATGTTTTGAAAGTCTTGTTTTTATCCCAGTACTCCTGCCATTTCTTTTCTATCTCGGTGAAATTATAATCCATGGTTTGTGTCAGTGTTTAAATATTAATAAATGACGGAAGACCGGAGACGGAAGACCGAAGGTTGAAGGAGGGAAGGCTGAAGGACCGAAGACGAAAGATAAGAGTTGAAATTCATTGCAGCTTGTTTCTAAATGCGATCATCATATTCATCAGGTTGTAGGCATATTCGTATGCTTCATTAAACTCTTTTTCTGAGATATAAGATCTTCTGGTTGCTTTGTGCAAACATGTAACCACTTCAGCAAGAGATCGTATGGCAATACCTACAAATCTTTTCTGTTCCAGGTCTGATTGTCCGATTGAACCTTCAGAGATATTCAGTGAAATTGAATCTGCAGCGCGTCTTATTTGGGTGATAAGATTATACATTTCATCCTTCGGGAATTTCTTTGATAAATCAAAAATCAATTCCCCATAGTCCATTGACTTTTGCCATATCGTCAGATTTTCAAATTTGAACTTCATCTTCTTCTATAAATTCTTCCGTCTTCGGTCTTCGGTCTTCCGTCTTCGGTCTTCTTGGCCCGGCGAAATTATAAAAACTTTGGTTAAAAGATGCGGTGGGGACGGGTGATCAGGGTATAAATGGGGGAGATGTTTTGAAAAGTGGTGTTGTGAGTGTACTTTTGCACACTGACTGGTCCCGTAGTTCAATGGATAGAATGACAGATTCCGGTTCTGTTGGTTGGGCGTTCGAGTCGCCCCGGGATCACGATTTAAACGCTAATAGCACTGATTATCAGTGCTATTTTGCATTATGGGGGACTTAAAGGGGGGCAAGAATGTGAACATGAATCCTTTTCAGGCGATGAATTATTGCTGTCCCCGACACACTGATTGGAACACTACCAGCAATATCCCAGATGCTTACCTTAGTTGTTAGCAATATAGATACTTATTAAGGATCGACTATTTAACCAGAAAAAGAGAGGCCGCCTCTTTTGAGACAGCCTTTTGCTCATCTAGGTTTTCTAAAGCTATTTTACAGAATCTATCTTGTAGCTTTTACCATCCATCACAACGGTTACATTCAGGGTAACGTACTTTTTTTGAGGATTATTACCCGGATTATCTAAAAAAGTTGTATAAGTGACTATATAGGCATCATTTTTTGACATATCCCTTTTAATTTCAATTGTTCCAATATCCTTAGACCTGATACCCCAATCATTGGTAAATAAGTCATGGCCATCATCCAACCATTCTGTAGCTTCTTTTCTCAGCTTAGGAGTAGAGTACATTTCTGCCAATGAATCTAACTTCTGTTCAAAAAGAATAGTTGAAATTTCCGATGCAGGAATTGACCAAATTGCACCTTGGGATTCGTAAAATGTTTTTAACATTTCTACAATTTCTTTCTCCTTCGTCATACCATTTTGGGCATTACATCCACTACTTATGA
>JAKEGI010000281.1 GCA_022615595.1 Bacteroidales bacterium
ATATCACGGTTCCACTCCGGAATTAACATGGTTGAGAAAATCATAAGCGGGATCAGGATCACAAATGTCTGCGACAGATGGATGGCAATAGGATGCATGTCGAGGCTGAGGACAAAGAGCCTGTTGAGCGCCACTCTCTCCCTGTATGGTTCAAATGCTTTTGCCGGCATGCCGCATGCCGGGCATACATCTTTCAGCTTGCCGGCTTCCATTACATAGCCGCAGGGCTTACAACGCACAAGTTCTTTCATGGTTATATTATTGGTTAGTTATTCCGAACCTCAAATTAAATCTATTCCCTGCTCTTTTCCAAGATCATTGATCAGACAATCATAAATCTTTATTGCCCCTTACCCTGAGCCCTGTGCTCTGTGCTCTGAGCTCTATGCCCCCTGCTCCTTGCACACTAATCCCTTTTTACATATATTTATCCCTCAACAGCGACACTATGCAGAACCCCCGCAAGCCTTCACTCTTCCGTCTTGGTCCCGGCGCTCTCGTCACAGCCGCCTTCATCGGCCCGGGAACCGTCACCACCTGCTCACTCGCCGGAGCACAGTTCGGATATGCACTGCTGTGGGGACTGACATTTTCAGTCATGGCAACAATTATCCTCCAGGAGATGTCGGCACGACTCGGCATAATAACACGTTACGGGCTGGGCGAGGCACTGCGCGCACATTTCAGCACACCGGCAGCAAGGATCGTCACCATAATACTCGTTGTCTCTGCCATCACCATCGGCAACGCCGCCTTCCAGACAGGCAACATACTCGGAGCATCAATCGGAATGCACTCACTCATCACTGCAGATGCCCTCTCTTTGCGGTTCTGGGTCGCCCTCACCGCAGCCACTGCCTTCCTTCTCCTGCTTGCCGGCAGCTATAAGCTGATTGAGAGGGTGCTGGTCTCCCTGGTGATACTGATGAGCATCACCTTTCTTACTACTGCAATCATCATCTCTCCCCACCTCCCTGAGATACTGAAGGGTATGTTCGTTCCTTCCCTTCCTTCTGGGTCAATTCTTACCCTTGTCGGACTGATAGGCACCACGGTCGTGCCCTATAACCTTTTCCTCCACGCCTCAGCAGTGCAGGAGCGATGGAAGGATGCCTCAGGCCTGGGAGAGGCACGCACCGATATTTCGGTCTCGGTGATACTGGGCGGGCTCATCTCCATGGCTATCGTGGTGACATCCGCAGTGGCATTCTTCGGAACAGGGAATAGCGTAACCGATGCTTCGGGCTTTGCTGTGCAACTCGAACCGCTTCTGGGACGATGGGCAAGGCTTGTCATCAGCATAGGCCTCTTCGCCGCGGGGATATCATCATCCATTACCGCACCCCTGGCAGCAGCATATGCCACCGCCGGAATCTTCGGATGGAAGCGGGACCTGGCATCATGGCGCTTCCGCATGATATGGATGTTCATCCTGCTCGCCGGCACCCTTTTCTCAATGCTGGGCTTCAGACCCCTCGAGGCAATACTCTTTGCCCAGGCTGCAAATGGTATACTGCTCCCTGTAATCGCAATATACCTCCTCAGTGTTATGAACAGCAGAAAGATCATGGGCGGTAAGGTAAACTCCCGAATCTCAAATGTTGCAGGCATCATTGTCGTCCTGATCGCACTGGGGCTGGGTATTAGAAGCATACTCCACGTAATCGGTATAATTTGAAACAAAATGGCATTCTTCATCGACATAAACTGTGACCTGGGTGAAGGCGGAACACTGACCGGCAGCGATGAGTCAGTGATGCCTTTCATTACCTCGGCAAACATCGCATGCGGATTCCATGCGGGTGATCCGGTGACAATAGAAAAGACAATAAGATCGGCAATGAAGCATAATGTTGCCGTCGGAGCTCACCCCGGATACCCCGACCGCGAAGGATTCGGGCGGAGGAAGATGGCCATGAGCAGTGATGAGATACGGTCACTTATATTGTACCAGGCAGCTGCCGTCAAAGGAATGGCGGAAGCCGCCGGTACACGCATGATACATGTGAAGCCTCACGGAGCACTTTATAATACGGCGGCAACTGACTACGATCTGTCAATGATAATATCACGGGCAGTGAAGGAACTCGACAGCTCACTGGTGCTCATCGGACTATCGGGATCGCAGATGGCAAGGGCTGCCAGGGAGACCGGTTTAGCCTTCGCTGCCGAGGTCTTTGCCGACCGGAGTTATAACGATGACGGTACACTTGTCTCAAGAGAGATGCCGGGAGCGGTTCTGCATGATACCGGACTTATGATCAGGAGAGTAATAAGGATGATTACTGAAAGGACCGTGGAGACACTCTCGGGTAAAACAATCGCAATTGAGGCTGACACTGTATGCATCCATGGTGATAATGAGTCAGCTCCGGAGTTCGTGATGAGACTCGCCGAAGCTCTGAAGGCTGAGGGAATAATACTTAGGTCTCCTGTAAAAGGATAATCTGATGATAAGGTACATACCCTCCGGCGATTCGGCCTTTATTGTCAAAGCAGGTGATGTCATCTCCGGGGAAGTTCACATTACCATCCGCAAACTGCTGCGTAAGCTTGACGAGGCGAAAATCACCGGTGTCACTGACATCATCCCTTCATACAATGAGATACTGGTATGCTACGACCCTATGGTGGCAGGCTACAGGCAGATACTTGATGATCTCCGTATGTGCGAAGCAGATCTTGAGAGTGTTAAGCTGCCACTCTCATCCACAGTACATATCCCTGTATTCTACGGAGGCGAATATGGCCCTGATCTTCAATATGTTGCGGACCTTAACTCGATCTCTCCGGAAGTGGTTATAGATATCCATTGCTCTCCGGTATACCTGGTCTATATGCTCGGATTCACCCCTGGATTCTGCTATCTCGGGGGGATGGACCCCCGTATAGCCACACCGCGGAGAGAGACACCACGCATGAAGATACCGGCCGGAGCCGTGGGCATAGCCGGCCAGCAGACAGGTATATACCCTATAGAAAGTCCGGGCGGATGGCAGATTATAGGAAGAACCCCACTGAGACTCTTTGACCCGCAACAGGAATCACCGTTCCTCTTGAGTGCAGGTGACTGCGTAAAATTCTTCTCAGTGACAGAGGATGAGTTTAGCAGAATCCTCAGCGAAGTCAGCAACGGCGATTACATTGTCAGACGAACAGAGAACAGCTGATGAACTCATCAATAGTTATTCAGTCAGCAGGATTGTTCACCACGGTCCAGGATGCGGGGAGGCAGGGCTACCAGCGGTTTGGCATGCCCGTTGCCGGGGCTATGGACATCTTCTCGCTGGAACTCGCCAACACTCTTGTAGGTAATCACCCGGGCGATGCATGCCTCGAGGCGACGATTGCGGGGCCGCAAATAGAGTTTACAGACGAGAGAGCCATGGCTGTCACAGGTGCTGACATGGGGCCCTGCATCAACGGCAGGAGTGTATTTATCAACACCACACTCATGGTGAAGAAGGGTGACATACTCGCATTCACCGGACTGGCGTCAGGATGCAGGTCATACATAGCCTTCTCCGGAGGTATTGATGTGCCTGTGGTCATGGGAAGCCGATCAACATACCTCAGGGCCGCTGTGGGCGGCTTTGAAGGAAGAGCTCTGAGAAATGGTGACAGGCTGCCTCTTGGGAAAACCCCGCCAGGAGTAAAAGTCAATAAAATACCTCCGGGGGCCGTTCCTGTATATAAATCCTCCCAAACCATTCGCATCATATCCGGACCGGAAGCAAACAGGTTTGAGATGGAGGGATTGCGAAACTTCCTGACGGCCGAATACTCTGTGACCGACAGGAGCGACCGCATGGGATACCGGCTTGACGGAGAACAGATCGTGCATAACCCCGGCGGCGCAGATATTATATCGGCAGGCATTTCTGCCGGGACAGTCCAGGTGCCGGGCGACGGAAAACCTATAATATTAATGGCTGACAGGCAGACAACCGGAGGATATGCCCGTATCGCAAACGTCATCACCGCTGACCTCACCCTCGTGGCACAGATGAAACCCGGTGACACCTTGCGATTCAGGGAGGTGACACTGGACACTGCCCAAAATCTTCTGCATCTGCAGCGTTCAGCGTTCAGAATGTAGGATTATACTTTTTGTCCCGGCTGCCCGTTATAATTGCACCTCTGCAACTTCCTGATGAAGAAGACTATCAACATAATCATCAAGGTCGCACTGACAGCCGCACTGCTGCCGTTGTTATACCTCAGTGCCATATTCCTCGGCCTCTTCGGACACCTCCAGTCAAGAGACGACCTGAGGGCATTCAGGAACGCTGAGGCATCACTTGTCCTTTCTTCAGAGGGCGAACTGATCGGAAAATACTTCATGCAGGACAGATCAGGAGATGGCGCTCGGAGCGTTCCGCCCTGCTCATTAATGCCATCCTGCAGAAAGCTGCAGGTGAAGGTACAGGTGCATCTGTGAGAAGCATCTACGGTGTCACCTCACCTCTTGCAGCAAAGACTGGCACCTCACAGAGCTATGCCGATGCATGGTTTGCAGCCTACAACCCCCGCCTGACATTAGTGGCGAGGGTCGGAGCGTCACTGCAGACCCTGCATTTCAACAGCGGCGCCAACGGATCCGGATCTGCCCTCGCACTGCCGCTCGTCGCTCTCACACTCCGGCAGGTGCAGGCTGACCCTGCCCTGAACAACAAGTATATTGTACCCTTCCCACCTCTTCCTCCTGAGCTCGAAGGTGCACTCGACTGCCCTGACTTCAAGGATAAATCAGTGCTTCAGAGAATCTTTGACATCTTCCGCAAGGCAGAGTCACAGAACGCACAGCAGCAGCCTGACACCCTTAGAAAACCCTTCTTCCGCAGAATCTTCAGGAAATAGGTCTTGCAGTCCTGCGGTCCTGCGGTCTTGCGGTCCTGTCTTCCGTCTTCCGTCTCCCGTCTCCCGTCTTCCGTCTTCCGTCTTCCGTCTTCGGTCTTCCGTCTTCGGTCTTCGGTCTTCGGTCTGTACCCTGTACCTTGAACCCTGAACCTTGAACCTTGAATATATACTTTTCTATATCAATTAGTTACAAATAGCCTCTTAACTTTGGCATACGATTTGATTTACCCTCTGTGAAGAAATGGTTCTTCATAAACTTAAAGGTCATGAAAAAGTTCTTAATCACATCGCTCCTCGCAGTTCTGGCAGCAACCACGACGACAGTCAGGGCACAGAACTACCTGGATGATTACCTGGGCCTCCCGGGTGACAACCTCAACCTCTATGCAGTCATGAACCTGTTCCAGGAATCACAGACTCTTGAAGAGTTTGAGAGAAAGATTAACGAAGAAAACTCAAGGATCAATAACCTTGACCTCAACAGAGACAACTTTGTTGACTACATCACAGTCACCGACTATGTCGACGGCAATGTTCACAACATCGTCCTTCGCGTGGCGCTGAACCGCTCCGAGCAGCAGGACGTTGCAGTCTTCACTGTCGAGCGCTTCCGCAACGGTTCTGTACAGATACAGCTCATAGGCGATGAGGCACTCTACGGAAAGAACTATATCATCGAACCGATTTATGCAGAGACACCCAACCCCGGCTACAGGGGCAACTCGTACAAGAAGAGTAATGTGGCCGTTGTCACCACCACCTACTACGAGGTAGCATACTGGCCGGTGATAAGGTTCATCTACCAGCCCTCATATGTAGTATGGCACTC
>JAKEGI010000282.1 GCA_022615595.1 Bacteroidales bacterium
AAGTGGACCGGCAGGAGATATCTTGAGAAACTTGACAACTTGGCACTTGTGATATCACGGATCGGTGAGGAGGATGGTTGGAAAGGCGGTCCGGCCGTGCTGGGTGTCAGCGAGATTGAGAACCGCTCCGTGCTCGAAGACCTTGCGTCACACCCTCTGCTGAAGGGGTCAAACTACCAGATTGTTCATTACGACTCGCCTGACAGAAGGGGTGTCGACGTTGCACTTATGTACCGCCCCAGGTATTTCAGGGTGACGGCATCAGCAAGCCCTTTGCTTGACATCACCGACGAAAATGGTGAGAGGGTATACACCCGTGATCAGCTCGTGGTGTCAGGCAGGTTCGACGGTGAGCCGATGCACTTCATCGTAGGTCACTGGCCATCACGCAGCGGCGGTGAGATGACATCACGACCGCGACGTATTGCCGCGGCGCAGCTTTCACGGAGGCTGGTCGACAGCCTGCTGGCAATAGATCCGGGTGCAAAAATATTTGTCATGGGTGATCTGAATGATGACCCCACCGACGAGAGCCTCCGTAAACACCTGCGGGCAGAGGGTGACCCTGAAAAGCTGAAGGAGGGTGAGCTCTTCAATACCATGTATCCTCTTTTCAGGAAGGGCATCGGATCGCTATATTATCGTGACGGGGTGAACCTGTTCGATCAGATAATAATCACACCATCACTGCTTGGCAGTGACCGTTCAACATATAAATTTCTGCAGGCCAGGGTCTTCAACGCACCTTTCCTGCTTCAGAAGGACGGTCAGTATAAGGGATATCCGTTAAGGTCATTTGTTGGGACAGTGTGGCAGGGAGGATACAGTGACCACTTCCCGGTTTACGTTGTGATAGGCAGGGAGAGGTAGGCGTGGCAGGGAGCATGGGGTATGGAGCAAGGGGCATGGGGCGCAGGGCACAGGTGAGCTAAAACTATTTCAGGATTCTGACCATTACAGGCCTGTGATCTGATAATACTTCAGCATAATCCGGATAACAGGGACTTGCCTTAACAACCAGCGTCGTGTCTATATTTTGTACCAGCTCATCAGTGATAAGAATATGGTCGAGGTGGCTGGGCCAAGAGGGGTAAGACCACCATAGCGGAGTGCCTTTCGCTATCGCCAGATCAGAAAAACAGTAATCCTCAGGGTCATTGACAAAGTTCAGGAACGGATTTTCACTTTCGTTTGTTGAAGCGATTTCATCATTGTAGTCGCCCAGCATCACAACGGCATCACCACTTCTGTGAGTGTCAAGGTACTGTTTCAGTTGCTGTGAGGCAGCGCGGCGGCTGTTCTCATTGTCTGTTCCGCCACAGCACTTGAGATGAAGGTTGATAAGGTAAAGGTCAGTGCCTGAAGGCTTGTGGCTTACCATTATCTCAAACGGGGGCCTGGGAAAGGCATAGAAGTCGTCCTCGAACAGAATCCTTGCCGATCCCTGTGAAACCTCTATCTCACTGTTCTTTACGAGAAATGCAAGGTTCCACTCATCGTTATCGATAGGGTAGAAGATACCGGTCCAGCCGGGCATCAACTCTGTCAGGCGGTTGAAGTCAGCCTCGGAGGCGACCTCCTGCAGCGCCACAGCATCGGCATCGATTGACCTGAGCAATGCCGCGAGTGCCGTTACGCTTGTATAGCCTGCCTTGGGGAATCCCTCGACATTGAATGTCACTATGTCGAGAGATGAAGATGTGCCAGGCACAACACATGCTGCGAAGAGGGTGGTGTCATCGGGTGACGGCGGGTCAGGCGCCTTGCGGCAGCTGCTGACGATAATTATCAGAAAAGTGATTGTACTAAAAGCGAGACCCCTGTTCATTATTTTGAGTAGCAATGACTGCAAAGGTTGCATTTTTTAAGGCAATAGGCAACAGATGTTTGCAGAGTCTTCGCGTCACGCTTTGTGTGACTGTCTTTACGGGCTTCGCCCTGTCATGCTCCTTTCAGTCGCTTGTCCTGAAAGTCATGAGTTTTCAGGTAGAAGATGAAATTTGTGATTTTTGTGTTGAGGACAGATATCCGCTGTCGCCTGTTACCGGCAGTTTTGACTGAAACATAGGACTGATCTTCTGCAACATAATACATACTCTTTACCTCTCCGTTAGATCCTCTGGAAATATTAATGAACTGTTTGAGCTCCCTGTCTGTTTCGCGGGAAAAGCCTTCCGCTATATTATTCATTATGGATATCCCGGCGGAATATATTTGATTCTTAAAACAAAAATCCTTGCAGTTCCTGAAATCATCATATATCAGGTTAAGCAGTTCTCTGGCAAGCTGCCATATTTCCAGGTCTTCAAATTTTTTAATCGTTCCCATAATAGCACGATTTTAAATTCCACATTATAAAAATACAATATTTGCAGAATCTCCGTCATAAAAGACAGCGAAGCGTCATGACAGAGTGAAACGACAGACAGCGAAGCATGAGGACATTCCCGCAAAGCGGGACGTCAGGACAAAAAAAACCGTCCCGGTTGCCGGGACGGTTTTCAGTAAGGTGAGAGGTTAAAAATTACTCTTTTACAAACTTCTTCATCACACTTCCCCCGGGGGTAGTGAGTCTCATGAAGTATACTCCGCGTGCGAGATGACCAACAGGTATCTCCTTAACATGTTCGCTGTCACATATTTCAGATATATGCTTATTGCCGGTCACATCAAATATCTCTATCAGTGTCACATCATCTATCCCTTCTGCATAAATCTCAGTGCGTGCAGGGATAGGATATAATTTCAGCCTCCCGGATAGAGGATCATCGACTCCCGTTGCC
>JAKEGI010000283.1 GCA_022615595.1 Bacteroidales bacterium
CGAATATCACAAGAAGAACAGGTATGATAAACTGAGGCTTTACAAGAAAGGCAGCAATTCTTCCTGAGGCTGATTGTTTCCTGATGACGGGGATGAGTTTCTGCTCCGGCTTGCTTATCGTGTCTTCCTGAGCAGGAGCAGAGATGGCTGTTATGCCTTCAATTATACTCTTTACCGAGAGAGCAACTTTATTGATCTGATCACGATAAATTGTATGGTTCAGATTGTCATGGGGGTTGTCTTCGCGTGACCTTAGAGGCCTGTTCACCCCGGCAGATTTGTAGATGAATTCCACTCCACGCAGAACGCTTCCGGTAACCGATTCGCAGAGTTTAAGATCAGCCTCGTCGAGATCATGGATTCTGACAGGCAATACTCTGCTTGCAACATTGCCGTTGGGGAGCCGGATCTTCAGCCCGAACTTATCAACGGATGCCAGGTCGATAAACGATTTGAACTCATGTTCCCAGGCAAAGGACTTAGGATCACAGTAAGTCCGGGATATAATGGGGATAAAGACAAGGCATTTGAGTTTGTTTTCTAAGGAGGCATCTACATCATGAGTCTCAAGAAGTCCGTCATGTGGATTACTGTCGAAGTAAACGGTGATCTCTTCCTTGAATGTTGCCTCAAGCTCACGAATAAGGTTTTCGACAAATTCAGTCACCCAGCCGTCATACTTATTATCCTTCTGCCGGTAGCTTATGAAGATATCATATTCAAATCCCTTGACAATGCCAGGCATTCCTTTCCTGTTTGGTTTATTATCAAAGTTAGCTCATGGAGCAGCAAAAAGCAAATATTAATTACCTCTGTGCCGTAACCGTTAAACAATTATGGAAGCTGCAATTGCGTGAACATCCACCAATGGCATTCTGCCTAAAACCAGGTATCGATCAACACCTGGCGGTCATGCTGAAATTCAGTTGCCCTGTATGAAACTGAAGAGTCGTTTTCAATATGATAGATCCAGTATCCCGAAACAACGCCGGGATTATAGAAGGTTCTTCGTAAATAGAGCCTGTCACCCTCTCTGAAGTCACATTTTTTGCCCTGGGCCGATATTTTTCCGTAGATGCTCTCAAGTGATGTCTTGATCCAGATTATGTTGGGGCCGTTGAGGTCTTCAGGGCCGGTATGGCGGTATTCTACAAACACCCCTACAAATTTTCTGGTAATATAAAGCTCTTCTTCCTCAGGAACTGAAGTAAACTTCTTCAGCGTCGTGCATGAAGATATCGCAGCTATCAGTATCAGTATCAAGAGTTTATTCATCTCCCTGAGTTCTGATGATTCCTTTTTCCGTGGTTTTTTCTTTGACCGAAAGATACAAAATAAAGCGCTGAAAAGGAAACGAAAGGCCTCAGTCATCTCGGCAGCCACATGCCCGGGGGATGAGTAGAAAATGCGCCTGCTTCCATACATCTTCTTCCATGTCAACAGAATTTACTAAATTGGTCTTGAGAAGATTTTCAACACCGGCATCCCGGCATATTCAAGTAATTTCTTCACTTTAAAATTAATTGAAATGGACGAAAAAAGAAATAGGTTTTCCAGAAGGCAATTTGTCGGCAGTTCCGCACTCGGGCTTGCAGGAATAATGATAATACCATCTGCTGCCTGCAACCGTTCCGGAAGCACAAAAAAAGATCCCAATCTTGTCAGGCTTGGATTCATTGGCCTGGGAAGGCAGGCGATGTATCTGACTGACGGGTTCATAAGGATTCCTGATGTTGAAGTATTGGCCGGTTGTGATGTGTACGGCATCAAGCGGACGAGGTTCGAAAGAAAGGTAAATACATTCTACACAGAAGCCGGGAAAAAGATTAAGGCAGCAACCTATGATAAGTATGGAGATCTGCTTGACAGGGATGATATCGATGCCGTTGTCATAGCTGTTCCCGACCATGCCCATGCCTTCATTGCCATTGCAGCTCTTAAGGCCGGCAAGGATGTCTACCTGGAGAAACCTATGACCTTCACAATCTTCGAAGGGCAGCAGCTTAAGAAGACAGTGCGTGAGACAGGAAGAATACTTGGCGTTGGCAGCCAGCAGCGTTCAGATGCCAATTTCAGGCACGCGGTAACTCTGGTTCAGACAGGAGCCATCGGTTCTGTCTCGTTGGTAAATGCCTTTGTCGGTCCTCCCCCAAAGCCTTACGATCTGATTGAAGAACCTGTCCCTGCAGACCTGAACTGGGACCTGTGGCTTGGTCCGTTACCGGGTAATATTCACTACAATAAAGAGCTTAATCCGCCCATTTCTCTTGATCCGCCTATGGATGAAGAATACTGGGCCGGATGGAGATGGTACAGGGAGACCGGTGGAGGATTCACCACCGACTGGGGCGCTCATATGTTTGACATAGCTCAATGGGGATTGGGAATGGATGGCAGCGGCCCGGTGGAGATATCGCCTGTTGGTGACGGTTCGGAGTATATATCATGGAAATATGCCAGTGGAGTAATTATGACATCAGAGCCCTTCAACGAGATCAAAACCAGGGGTGTCAAATTCTGGGGAGAAAAGGGGTGGATAGAAGTCTCGCGAGAGCATTTCGCTGCTTCAGATCCTTCATTTAACCCGCCTGCACCTCCGGCAACAGAGGATGGCCCGTATGAAACGAAAATACCGCATCAGCTTAACTTCATTGAAGCAGTGCGAAAAAGGGTTGACCCTGTAGCCTCAGTGGAGACAGGTCATAGCAGTTGTACAGTATGCACCCTTGGTAATATCGCCGTGGAGCTGAAGAGAACCATCAGGTGGGATCCTGCAACCGAGACCTTTACTGAAGATGCTGATGGTGCTGCAAAAGGGTTGCTGCATTACCGCTACCGAAAGCCCTGGAGACTGATATGATCCTTTGCCGACTCTTTTCAGGG
Organism: Bacteroidales bacterium; assembly: GCA_022615595.1. GTDB lineage: Bacteria > Bacteroidota > Bacteroidia > Bacteroidales > VadinHA17 > SR-FBR-E99. Next base: position 2,884 of record JAKEGI010000283.1, read on the forward strand.
TCCGGCGGATGTTATGGGGCAATAAACTTATTTTAAATCACTTTTAATGGCGTTAGGCATTATTGTAAGGCAGATTGCGGTCCTCGCAATACTTGTTATTATTGGGCTGGCCGGCTCCAGGGCAAAGGTAATCACATCGGCTTCAAAGGATTTCCTGGCCAGAATCATCTTCCACATCACCCTCCCGGCGATGCTTCTGACAAATTTCAGCCGCATTGATCTCACGCCAAGGCTTCTTTCAAACAGTCTGCAGGTACTTGTAATTTCAATTCTCGTCTTGTTCTTTATGCTGCTGATCGGATGCCTGACATCGAAAGTTGCTGGGCTGAAAGGAAGTGCTGCATCAATATTCAGGTTGCACAGCATGC
>JAKEGI010000037.1 GCA_022615595.1 Bacteroidales bacterium
CGACAGTTTCTGCAACTTCAGTTGTTGCCGGTACGGTAACCTCTTCCAACTGCTCCGCGACCCCGTCATCGGGAGGTTCAGTCTGTTCAGGAGTGCTGTCAGCAATGATCTGTGACCGGTTGAATTCGAGCTCAGCCGTTGCAAGAGGATTCATGTTTGCCTCCTCCAGCTTGCCCTTGAAGAAACGTTCATTGAAAGGTACCAGGGCAAGAGCCACCAGCAGCGGTATTATAACCGCAGCCCTTGTCAGCAGACGCCTTACCGATGGCTGTGAGTCCATACGCCCCTGATTGACCTCCAGAACTCTTTTCCTGACATCAAAGTCACTCACAGGCTGACGGTGATAAGAGGTTAATCCATAGGAGGAGAGCAGGTAGTTTGCTGCGCTGTCCGGTTCAAAAATAATTGTTCCCTCCCGGTTCAGGGAGAAGGTGCCAAGATGCTCCAGTGTTACACCAGGTCCGGCATTTATCCTCTGGCGGAGTGTTTCCGCATAGGAACTGACGATATCGCGTGCTTCACCATAACCAATACCCAGATGCGATGAAATATGACCTATCAGAAGACCGTCATTTCCTGTCAGGTGACGGTTAAAGGTTATCCTCCTTGCCGGAGGATGAAAGAGCCCTTCGCTGCGGTCAATACGCGCAGGGAGATAGTTACCGATGAATGCACCAAACCCCGGTATAATGACACAATCGTGCCTGAAAAGAAGCTCTCTTAAGAATCCGCTGATATCTCTCGTCATGGAGACGCAATAATAAACAAATTTAAGAAAACATACTGAATTCCGGAAGTAAAAAAGGTTAAAATAAAATATATTATCTTCGTCTGACTGATAAAAAAATGCCCCATGAGAAAGATTGAAATGGTTGACCTCAGATCACAGTATGAAAGGCTGAAAGCTGATATTGACAATGCCATTTCAGGGGTGATAAATTCAACTGCTTTCATCAAAGGCCCTGACGTCCATCTTTTTGAGGAGGAGCTGCAGCGATACCTCGGAATACACAATGTAATTGCATGCGCAAACGGCACAGATGCTCTTCAGATAGCCATGATGGCACTGGGACTTAAACCCGGGGATGAAGTCATTACGACAAACTTCACTTTTATCGCCACCGCGGAGGTGATAGAACTGCTCGGGCTGAAACTGGTTCTTGTTGAGCCTGACATAAACACTTTCAACATAAGTACTGATGCTCTCAAAAAGGCTGTCACACCCAGAACCAGAGCCATAGTACCCGTTCACCTCTTCGGACAGTGTGCTGATATGGAGCCGATCATGGAGATCGCCCGCGAACACAACCTGTATGTTATCGAAGATGTTGCACAGGCAACCGGGGCTGAATACCGCTTCTCTGACGGTACTGCAAGGAAAGCCGGAACAATGGGCATAATAGGATGCACATCCTTCTTCCCTTCAAAGAATCTCGGCTGCTATGGCGACGGAGGAGCGCTCTTAACAGATAATGACAACCTTGCAGCACTCATAAGAAGCATCACCAATCATGGAATGAAGGTAAGGTATTATCACGACACCGTTGGCGTCAACTCCAGGCTTGATACCATTCAGGCTGCCATTCTCAGAGTAAAGCTGCGCCATCTTGATGCTTTCAATGAGGCAAGAAGAGAGGCTGCCTCACATTACGACAATGAACTTTCAGACATTGAAGGGATTACCATTCCTCTCAGGGCGGACAACTCTACCCATATATTTCACCAGTACACCCTCAGGGTTACAGGGGGCAGGAGGAACAGCCTGCGTGAATGCCTCGAGAACGAGGGAATACCATCAATGGTTTATTACCCCGTGCCCCTTCATATGCAGAAGGCATATGCACATCTCGGTTACGGCCCGGCTGACTTCCCGGTGACACGTGACCTGTGCAATCAGGTTCTTTCACTGCCGATGCACACCGAGATGGACAATGAACAGTTGAGATACATCACTGAATGTATCAGGTCAGAATTTAAATAACCTGTTATGAAGGAGAAAGATTTTTTTGCTCATGAGACAGCAGTGATCGACGATGGCTGCTCAATCGGCAAGGGTACCCGAATATGGCATTTCAGCCATGTCATGAAGGATGCCCTCATAGGTGAAAAATGCAACCTGGGACAGAATGTGGTGGTCTCTCCCGGCGTGAAACTGGGGAACAATGTCAAGGTGCAGAATAATGTGTCAATATATACCGGTGTGATTTGCGAAGACGATGTCTTCCTGGGCCCTTCAATGGTCTTCACTAACATCATCAACCCACGCAGTGCAGTCATCAGGCGAGATCAGTATGTCACAACCATTGTCAGGAGAGGTGCCTCGATCGGTGCAAATGCCACTGTAGTCTGCGGCAATGAAATTGGTGAATATTCTCTTATAGGAGCCGGAGCGGTGATAACAAAGAATGTAAAGCCTTTTGCACTTGTGATCGGTAACCCGGGAAGACAAACGGGATGGGTCTCAGAATACGGGCATAAGCTCTCATTTGATGATGAAGGCGTCGCCATATGTCCTGAGAGCGGTCAGAAATACAGACTTTCCGGGGAGCGGGTGACGAGAATTATTTAGTAGTTTTATCCCATCTAAAATTGAGATATGAATGACAATCCTAAGAATTTTGGCCTCATAGGTGTTGCAGGTTATATTGCAGACAGGCATCTAAGGGCTATAAAGGAGACAGGAAACAGATTGCTGGCAAGCCTTGATAAATTTGACTGCGTTGGCAAACTTGACAACTATTTTCCTGAAAGCGACTTCTTTGTTGAGTTCGAGCGCTTTGACAGGCATATTGACAAACTTAAAAGATGGGGGGTAAAGCTTGATTATGTAAGCATCTGCTCACCAAACTACCTCCATGACTCCCATATCAGGTTCGCTCTGCGCCACCACGCCGATGCAATCTGTGAGAAGCCGGTTGTTCTTAATCCATGGAATATTGATGCTCTCCTGGAGATCGAGAAGGAGACCGGTGGCCGGATCTTTAATATTCTTCAACTCAGATACCACCCGGTAATAATAGCACTACGTGACAAAATTGCTGCCCTTCCTGCAGGTAAAAAACATGATATCGACCTTACATACATCACAAGCCGCGGACACTGGTACCATATTTCATGGAAAGGCGATGTCAACAAATCAGGTGGGATCGCAACCAATATCGGAGTCCATTTTTTTGATATGCTGGGATGGATTTTCGGACCGGTGTTCTCAAACAGGGTACACCTTCTTAAAAGAGATAAAGCCTCGGGCTTCCTGGAACTGGAAAAGGCAAGAGTGAGATGGTTCCTGAGCATTGACAGCGACGATTTGCCTAAGGCGGCAAAGGCAGCCGGTAAGAGAACCCACAGAAGCATCGAGATTGACGGTGAGGAGCTCGAATTCTCAGAAGGATTCACTGACCTGCATACTGTAACGTATCGCGAAATACTATCCGGAAACGGCTTTGGACTGGAAGATTCCAGGCAGAGCATTGAAACAGTATACCAGATACGGAACTCGGTAGTATCGACTTTAACAGGCGAATATCATCCTTTAATTAAAAAATGACATGTATAACAAACTGATTAACAAGGAGACTAAACTCTCTCTTATCGGCCTCGGCTATGTCGGCCTGCCAATTGCACTTGAGTTTGCACGCAGGATCAGTGTTATTGGCTTTGACATAAGGCCTGACCGCGTCGAACTTATGAAGAAAGGCATCGATCCGAGCAATGAACTTGAAGCTGAGGCATTCACGGGAACTGATATTAAATATACCTCTGATCCTGAAGACCTCAGGGAGGCATCATTCCACATAATTGCAGTACCCACACCCGTAAACAAGCATAACCTTCCCGACCTTACTCCTGTGCTTAAAGCCTCGGAAACTGTCGGCAAGATCCTCAAAAAAGGAGATTATGTGGTTTATGAATCAACCGTTTATCCGGGCTGTACAGAAGAAGACTGTCTCCCGGTTCTTGAACGCTGGTCAGGGTTGAAATGTCCGCAGGACTTCAAAGTGGGATTCTCTCCGGAGCGTATCAACCCCGGGGACAAGAATCATACCCTGACTAAAATTGTAAAGGTGACGAGCGGCTGCGATGCAGAATCAGCCGGGAACATTGCCAGGACATATGAGCTGATCATTACCGCAGGAGTGCACAGGGCATCATCCATCAAGGTTGCTGAAGCAGCCAAGATAATTGAGAACACCCAGCGCGATATAAACATTGCGTTCATGAATGAGCTCTCTATAATTTTTAACCGCATGGGAATCAATACCTATGAAGTCCTCGAGGCTGCCGGAACCAAATGGAACTTCCTGAGGTTCTATCCGGGCCTGGTCGGCGGGCATTGCATAGGGGTCGATCCCTATTATCTCTCATACAAGGCAAAAGAGCTGGGCTATCACCCGCAGATGATAGACTCAGGAAGGTTCACAAATGACAGCATGGGCCGCTACGCAGGCAAACAGACAGTCAAGAAGATCATTGCAGCCCACAAAAACCCCAACGAGGCACGCGCTCTCGTGATGGGAATGACCTTCAAGGAGGATGTTACCGATATCAGAAACTCAAAGGTCATTGATGTAATAGATGAGCTCCGTGACTTCGGTGTGGAGGTCGATGTAATCGATCCCGGTGCCTCACCCGACGAGGTCAGGCATGAGTATGGCATCACCCTTAAAGAGAAACCTGAAGGAAAATATGATGCTATCATAGCTGCAGTCGCTCACAGGGAATACCTGAACCTTGACGAGAAGTACTTCCTCGACCTGCTTAATGAAAGAGGTATTCTTGTAGACCTGAAAGGCATATACAGGAACAAGATGAAGTGGTTAACATACTGGAGCCTGTGATGAAAAAAAAGGTCATTGTCACCGGAGGAACAGGTTACATAGGCTCTCACACGGCAGTCGAGCTTATTGCCAGCGGCTTCGAGGTTGTTATCATTGATAACCTCTGTAATTCAGACATTACGGTTCTTGAAGGAATACGGGCCATCACCGGGATAAAACCCAGGTTCTATGACTATGACCTTTGTGACATGGCAAAGCTCGAAGAGGTTTTTTCCAGTGAGGGAAAGGTTGATGCGATAATTCATTTTGCTGCCTTTAAGGCAGTAGGGGAATCAGTAAGAAAACCTCTGGAATATTACAGGAACAATTTAGGATCACTGATAAACCTTCTGGCCATTATGGAGAAACACGGCACGATGTCACTTGTGTTTTCATCATCGTGTACCGTCTACGGCCAACCTGATATACTTCCCGTTACCGAGGCCTCTCCGGTAAGAGAGGCAGCCTCACCTTACGGTTACACTAAACAGGCCGGGGAGATCATCATACGTGATACAATGGCTGCAAGGCCGGAGCAAAAGGCAATATCACTGCGATACTTCAATCCTGTCGGTGCACACCCGACAGCACACATAGGTGAACTGCCGAGAGGCGTGCCAGAGAACCTCGTTCCGTTCATAACCCAGACAGCGATTGGCCTGAGAGATGAACTGAAAGTTTTCGGAAATGACTATGACACACCCGACGGGTCATGCATACGTGATTATCTTCATGTGGTTGATCTTGCCAAAGCGCACGTCATTGCCCTGAAAAGGCTCCTTGAGGGTAATAACCGCAGTAACTTCGAAGTATTCAACCTGGGAACAGGAACGGGCGTATCTGTTCTGGAGGCCATAGCCTCATTCGAACGCGCTACAGGAATAAAGATTAATTACAGTATCACCGCCAGAAGACCTGGTGATATTGAAAAGATATGGGCAGATCCCTCGCTTGCCAACAGGGAACTGAACTGGAAGACAGAAATAACTCTTGATGAATCAATGGAGACAGCCTGGCGCTGGGAAAACAAAATAAGAACC
>JAKEGI010000284.1 GCA_022615595.1 Bacteroidales bacterium
ATGTTACTCTCGTTGAGAAGGCTCCTGTATGACTGCATGAGCCCCTTTGCATAACCCTCAACGATCTCTTCATCAGGATTATAAATCGAGCTGATGATGTAGGCGTCGTCAGCTGTGACGGTTTTCCGGGTATTGCCTGAAGAGACGTTTCTCTGGCTTCCGTATAAACCCCTGAATGAAGGGCCCACGAGTTTTGTCCCGTCGAGGGAGTGACAGGCAAGGCACCCTGTGCCCCTTAAGAGAACGAGACCTTCAGGATCAGGAATGAAAGAAGCTGTCTTAAGATCCTCAAGCCATCTGTCAAATTCTTCCTGTTCAACAATCCGGGTTTTTGCAATCATTGCTGAATGGAGGAGGCCGCAATACTCAGTGCATAGTATCTCATAATCACCGATATAGTTAGGTGTGAACCAAAGCCAGTTGTCATATCCGGGGACAACATCCTCCTTTACCCTGAATGCCGGTATAAAAAGACTGTGATTAATATCTTCGGAGACAAGGTCAAGCTTTACAGGCTTGTTGATGGGAAGGACAAGCTCCTTTGATCTCATGCTGTCCTGGTAAACAAACTCCCATTCCCACATACGGCCTATCGCCGTTACCCGCATTGCATCAGGGGGCACCCGGCGCATTGGCGCAAAGCCCTTCCATCCGATCCAGAACATCAGCAATACAATAATTGTCGGAATGACCGTCCATAGTACTTCGAGCTTATTGCTACCGGAAAATTGCATCGGTGCCTTACCCTTCTTCCTCGAAAAATGAATGACGGTCCAGATCATGAATGCTGAAATGCCGATGATGAAGATGAAGGAAATGATAAAAATAAACAGGAATGCCTTGTCTACTCCTTCTGCAAGATTTGATGCCCCTGTAAACATAATTTGTCTGTTTTTATCTGAAATAATAATCTACAAAAGTCAATATTATCACAAGTGTGAACATTACAAAGACACCTGTTACCAGAAGTTTGAGAAAGAGGTTCTCAAACTTCAGATGCATGAAATTGATAAGCACTGTAGCCACCTTTACGCTTGCGATGATCAGTGCAACAGCCACAGTAAACGCTCCGAAGTGAAAGCCTGTGATCCAGACTGAGAAGGCGGTAAGCAGAAGCAGCACGGCCAGCACAATTGCCAGCGATGAATAGCTTGATATATGTTTCTCCTCGTGTTTCATGGCAAATCAGGTTATAAGGTACAAGAGAGGGAAGAGGAAGATCCAGATAAGATCAACGAGATGCCAGTACAGAGCACTGTTCTCAAGCATCAGGTAATGATGGCTGTTGACTGAGCCTGATCTTATCTTAACTATGTTTATTGAAAGCAGCACCATTCCGACAAGCACATGAAGGGCATGAAGGCCGGTCATCATATAATAAAGCCCGAAGAACAACAGCTCACCGTGGCTAAGGTTCCTGAGAACCTCTGATCCGGGGTAGATGCCGTACTCGAACTTGTGCGACCATTCAAAGTATTTGTTTACCATGAACAGTGCCGCCAGCAGTATGGTTACAAGGACGAGGAACAGAGCCAGCTTACGGTCGCCCTTCTGGATCGCTGTAAGCGACATGGCTACCGTCATGCTGCTCACCAGCAGAAAGACGGTATTCATTGTTCCTATAAAGGCGTTGAGCTCACCGGCGGCAAGATGAAACTCTCCGGAGTACTTTGCCCTGAATACCGCATATACGAGAAACAAACCACCAAAAAGAAATAATTCGGTGAAAAGGAAAATCCACATGCCCAGCTTTCCGGTTTCGCTGTCAATATGCTCTGCGTGTGTGTTGTGTACTGACATAGACCAGGATTCTATTTATTGTCTGAGATATTTCCAAAAAGATATGGTTTTGACGTTATTTCAGGTATATCGTCAAAATTCTCATGAGGCGGAGGTGAAGGTATTTTCCATTCGAGTGTGACCCCTTTCCAGGGGTTTGCAGGAGCAACAACTCCCTTTCTGGCACCTTTTATTAGGTTGTAAACCATAATTGTCAGCCCTGTGATCAATATAAATGCTCCGATTGTTGAAAGCACGTGACCGCTCTGGAACTGAGGCAGATAGTCGTATGACCGTCTTGGCATCCCCTGCAGTCCCACGATGAAAAGCGGGAAATAGAGCAGGTTGAAGCCGACAAAATTAAATCCCCAGGCAATATTTGCCACCCTGAAGTTGTACATCCTGCCAAACATTTTAGGTGACCAGTAGTGGATAGCAGCAAAAAATGCAAACCCCATTCCGCCGAAAATGATGTAATGGAAGTGGGCCACAACGAAGGCTGTATCATGTGTGTGAACATTGGTTGCAAGCGAACCCAGTACAAGCCCGGTAAATCCTCCGATCATGAAGAGGAAGATGAATGATATTGCGTAGAGCAGTGGAGGCTTGAGATCTATAGAGCCTCCGTACATCGTTGATATCCAGTTGAATACTTTAATGGCGCTTGGCACTGCCACAATGAATGTGAGGAATGAGAAGAACCACCTGGCGTTATAACTCATTCCAGAGGTAAACATGTGATGTCCCCATACAAAATAACCGACAAAGGCTATTGCGAGGCTTGAAAGAACAATAGCTCCGTAACCGAAGACAGGTTTCTGGCTGAAAGTGGGAAATATCTCAGTTACAATGCCCATCGCCGGCAGTATCATGATATACACGGCAGGGTGGGAGTAGATCCAGAACAGATGCTGGAAGAGCACCGGGTCGCCTCCGAGTGCAGGATCGAAGAAACCGATGTTAAGTACTCTTTCTGCTATCACCATCAGGAGTGTTATCCCGACGATAGGGGTGGCAAGAACCTGTATCCAGGCTGTTGCATACAATGCCCAGGGGAACAGAGGCATCCTCATCCATCCCATTCCCGGAGCCCTCATCCTGTGAATGGTGACAATGAAATTCAGTCCCGTCAGGATCGAGGAGAATCCAAGGATAAATGCTGCTGTAAGTGCATAAATGACATTCGTTGAAGACTCTACGCTGTAAGGTACATAGAAGGTCCATCCCGTATCAGGAGCGCCACCGCCGATAAATTGTGAGAGAACACCAAGTATTGCCCCGATCATGTAAAGATACCAGGAGAAGAGGTTTAGCTTCGGGAAAGCCACATCCCTGGCACCGATAAGTATCGGCAGGAAAAAGTTACCGAAGACGGCTGCCAGGCCTGGGATTACGATCACAAAAATCATTATTATCCCATGGATGGTGAAGAGCCCGTTATATGTTTGCGGCTCCATGATTGTCCTGCCCGGAGCTATGAGTTCTATGCGCATGAGAAGGCCAAGAATAGCGGCCACGAAGAAGAATACTACTATGGCATAGAGGTACAGCAG
>JAKEGI010000285.1 GCA_022615595.1 Bacteroidales bacterium
TAATTGAGATGATCAATACACGAACATCGACAAACTATCTGAATGCTGACACACTCTCATATTTCATCTCTGTGATCTCGGAAGGGGTCAGGCATAATCCCAGGTCGGTAAAATATAAACGCAATAACAATGAATTAAGATTCTTTTTTGAGGATTCTGATGTACAGGCCGATGTGAAAGTGTCAGAACGAGAAGCGCATCTTACCTTTGAGTTGATTAAAGCAGAGCCTGCCAGCGAAATTGAAGGTATTGCCTGGGGTCCTGTTTATACTACGGTGTCGGGGCTCATTGGTGAATCAGTAGGTGTCGTAAGAAACGAGGAATCGGCAATCGGCATGCTGGTACTGAATTCAAAGACTCTCGGCGGATTCTTCAATGAGAACGGGTTGAGTGAAGGGAGAGGGTCACTCGCTCTGCCATTCAGGTCAGGAAGCAGCCTGCAGGCTTATTCGATCAATCGTGACAGGCACAGGGAGGTTGATGCGATGTGGCATTATGACATACCGGTGAAACCGCTGAAAGGTGAGACAGTAACGGGCAGCAGCATTGTCCTCTTTTCGTGTGACGAGCCCGATGTGCTCGACAGGATTGAACAGGTAGTCATCGCAGAGGGTCTGCCCTACCCGACATATAAGGGCGAATGGACAAAAAAGGCATTCCTGCGCAGCCGTTCATACCTGATATCTGATTTCCGTGAGTCAGAAATAGACGAGGTGATTGATTACACGGTCAGAGGCGGTTTCTTTTCAGTTTACCATGAGGGACCTTTCAAATCATGGGGACACTATGAATTAGACTCAACATGGTTCCCGGGGGGGATTGAAGGGATCAGGAGGTGCGTTGACAAAGCAGGTGCAGCAGGCCTTAATTTCGGTGTTCATACCCTCACCAACTTCATCAATACCAATGATCGGTATGTATCACCCCTCCCGGACAAGAGGCTTGCTCATTCAGGCTACGGCTTGCTGAAACGTGATATTGCTGCAACGGATACAGTGATTGAGGTCTCAACAGAGAAATACTTCAGCCAGAAGAAAGAGAACAACGTTCATTCTGTATTGATCGGGAATGAGATAATAATTTACGGTGAGGTTTCCGTTACGGAGCCTTATATTCTTTACGGTTGTCAGCGCGGCGCTTTTGGGACTAAGGCGACGCAGCATGCTGAGAACGACACGGTTAGGAAACTGATCGATCACGGATACAAGGTCTTCTTTCCTGACATCGAATTGCAGCGAGAGATTGCCGTCAGACTTGGAGAGTTCTTTAACAAGACAGGAATTAACCATCTCGATTTTGACGGTTACGAGGGGTGTCAGGCTTCCGGCGAAGGTGACTATGCACAGAGCCTCTTTGCCGAAGACTTTTTCAGGACCCTTGACCATGAGTTTGTCAACGGCACAAGCCGTTCTCTCCCCTACTACTGGTATATCAACACCCTGTGCAACTGGGGAGAGCCATGGTACGGAGGATTCACGGAGAGCATGCAGGAATACAGGATAAGTAACCAGGCCTTTCTCTCACGGAACTATTATCCCAATATGCTTGGATGGTATATGCTAACTGCAACCACTACAATGGAGGAGATGGAATGGATGCTTGCCAGGTCAGCCGGCTATGATGCAGGTTTTGCCATGGTTGTAAGGATGAAGGCAGCAAGGGGTAATCCCATCACCAGCCAGCTACTCGATGCTATCAGGGAGTGGGAGAAGGCCAGGCTGGCAGGTGCTTTTACCGCCAGTCAGCGGGAGAGGCTTAAAGATCCTAAAAGAATGTTTCATCTTGAAAAGATCAATGACAATGAATGGGACCTGTATGAGATAAGTGCGATCACTGCATATGCGGGAACAAAGCAGGACGGAGCTCTTAACAAGCCGGAAAGGATAACATCTTCTAAGCAATAGAGATCAATTACCAGGGAATCATTTATTCCGCGAAGACTGGTCGATATGCACGGTTCATATACCAATCGCAGGGGTAAGTCATACGCTGAGTGCAACGTTGAATGGCGTCCTCCGGGGATGAAAAAGAATCCCCGGGACCATGGCTATTTCCTTTATAGAGAAGATGGAAAGGGAGGCGCCCCGGATGTCTGCCAGAAGAGTGCAGCCAAGATTGCAGGCTGGTATTTCGGTCATCTGATCCCCGAAAAGAGAGTCGCATGGGCTTATCAGTGCAGGAAGGTATATGAGGATGCCGTAGCTTTGCTGCGCAAAGATTTTCCTGATGATGAATATGCTGACAATTACTGGGACTCCCGGCGCATTGCCAACGGTGTCGTATTGAATTCAGCAGTGACAAATTACTTTGAATCATTCCAGGCAATGTATGTCGTGAAGATAGACCCCAGGAAAGCTGATTTTGAATTTTGCGTCGGAGTGCCGGGAGGGCGTCTTTTGACCAGCACCTTTGCTGACAGCTGTGGTGCCGTCGCAGCAATAAACGGGACTTTCTTCAATATGGCGGAAGGATACAACGTTCACTTTATAATCATAAAAGACAGTATGATATCAACCACGGCACCAGTTGAGTTTAATTCCCGGGCAACAGGTGTCTTCTCTTCCACCGGAGAGGATGTTGAAATTACATACTGGACCAGGGACAAGGAGAAAGCCGGAGCAGTTGATGATGATTATGCAATGGTCAGCGGGCCATTGCTCATGGCTGATAATATTGATGTAACCCTGGCAGACACACCTTTTAACACGGCCCGGCATCCGCGGTCATTTGTTGCTGTCACGGCGAAGGGGCACATCCTGCTCGTTGCAGTCGACGGACGTCAGCCTGGATATGCTGAGGGCATGAGCCTGTTTGAAGTGAGGGAACTGGCACACATGCTTGGATGTGTTGATGTACTTAATCTTGACGGCGGAGGGTCAACAACACTCTATGTAAGGGGTGCTGGTCAGGCAGGCGTGGTGAATAAACCGTCAGGCGGCGTTGAACGAGCAGTGTCAAGCATGTTATATGTGATAAAACGTTAACAAACAGGTCATTCGGTTGTTTAAGATTCATAACCATATAAAATAATAATATGAGCTTCACACTTGAACCAGGGCAGAAAGCCATCGACTTCAGGCTGCCATCGACAGAAGGAACGGAATACAGCCTGTCAGACTTCAATGATTACCCTTACCTCGTGATCTTCTTTACCTGTAATCACTGTCCTTATGTTATCGGGTCAGATGAGGTTACACGTGCAACTGCAGAGAAATACAGCAGTTCCGGTGTTACATTTGTGGGTATCAACTCGAACAGTGAACATACCTACCCGGAAGACAGCTTTCCGAACATGGTTGAAAGAATGAAGAAGTATAAGTTCCCGTGGAAATACCTTTATGACCGTGATCAGTCAATTGCAATGAAATACGGGGCCCTGAGGACTCCTCATTTCTACGTCTTTAACGAGAAGAGGGAGCTCGTCTACACCGGAAGAGGGGTTGACTCACCACGTGACACATCGAGAATGACAATCAACAACATGGATATTGTTCTCGGCGAACTGACTTCAGGCAAGCCTGTCACTGTCGCTAAGACAAATCCCATCGGCTGCAACGTTAAATGGGAAGGAAAAGATGCACACTGGATGCCTCCGGAAGCATGTGACCTGGTCTGATTGATGAATCCTCTGAAACGCCCTGAATGAGTTCTCCATTTATACCCGGAATGTGATATGGACAAAGTCATGTTGTTTGTTATCTTAAGCATTCCTCTGATAATTATCTCCCGGAGGACGCTCTTTGATTTCCGGAGCCACGGCTTCACAAGGTTCTTCAGCTGGGAATGCATCAATGCGCTCTTTGTTCTTAACTACGAACAATGGTTCAAAGATCCTTTTTCAGCAACACAGGTTATCTCATGGCTTCTGCTTTCAATCTCACTATATCTCGTGACCGCAGGCACGGTGCTTCTCAGAAAGGCCAGGAAACAGGACACAGTCAGGGCTGATGAAAGACTCTTCAGGTTTGAAAGGACAACAGAGATGGTCACCACCGGAATCTATAAGTATATAAGGCATCCGCTTTATTCTTCGCTTCTCTTTCTCTCATGGGGGATATGGTTCAAGCAACCCGGTGTGACAACGGTAATCATTGCAATTATTTCATCAATTCTGCTCTACTTAACCTCAAAGGCTGATGAAGATGAGTGTGTCTCTTTCTTCGGTGAAAAGTACAGCGATTATATCAGCCGGACTAAAATGTTCATCCCGTTCATTTTCTGAAACTTCTTCCTGACCTATCGGGCATCTTCCGTTAATCTAACCCAGGAATTATATATCTTTAGTCTTAAATATGTACCAGAATGGCGATACCTACATCACGCACAAAAGAGACTGGAACCATCACTATAGATGAAGAGAAGTGTACCGGATGCGGGCTGTGTGTTTCTGTCTGCAAGGATTTCAGTATTGTCCTTGTGAACGGAAAAGCCAGGGCTGGTGACAAACCTGTTTTCGGCTGTATCGCCTGCGGCCACTGCATGGCTGTCTGTCCTGAGGGAGCAATAAGTATTAACGGCAGAACATTGTCACCTGACGACCTCTTTGACCTCCCACCCAAAGAAAGTGCGGCGGGCTACGATCAGCTACTGTCACTTCTGCAGAGAAGAAGAAGTATCAGGGAATTCACCGA